>NZ_LGSU01000781.1 GCF_002260545.1 Hydrocoleum sp. CS-953
GGAAAATCAGCACATCTCTCTGGGTGCTTCACAAGATGAAAAGATTCTGTCACTGCTTATTTATAGGAATATAGGAAAATCCTTTGACGCGCCGAATTTTTCAGGTGCTTTCGAGAATGAAAATATTAGAGGCTTTCCACTAAGAAGAGACGGATGGAAAGATTCTGGAAAAAAACAGTCATATATCTCTGGATGCTTCGCAGAATGAAAAGATTTCTGCCATTGCTCCTGGGGAAAATTTCTGAGAATCCTTCGACGTGCCGAATTTTTCCGGTATGAAAATATTGATGATTTTTCACTGGGTGAGGATACAGAAGGAAAGATTTGATAGTAGGAAAAAATTTGGCAGTTATCTATAATTTTTGAGAAGTTGGAAAATTAGTGAATTTTTAGGAAGGTGAGCAGCGATCGCCAGAAAAAGATATTTTATTACTTTCCAGAAAACCAGATAATCCCAAACCAGACGCTACAATCATTTACTACTATCAAACAAAATTTCTATGACCAAGAAATAAAGTTAGCCCCTTTCAACCATCCCTTCTTTTTCCCTATTCCCTATTCCCTACTCCCTATTCCCTAAACTAATAACTAAAATGACCACTCCTGAAAATACCATCCGCATCCGAGGAGCCAGACAACATAACCTCAAAAACATCGACCTAGAACTCCCACGCGATCGCCTCATAGTCTTCACAGGAGTTTCTGGCTCCGGCAAATCCTCCCTCGCCTTCGACACAATTTTTGCCGAAGGGCAACGTCGCTACGTCGAATCCCTCAGCGCCTATGCCCGACAATTTCTCGGACAACTCGACAAACCAGACGTAGACTCCATAGAAGGATTAAGCCCTGCCATTTCCATCGACCAAAAATCCACATCCCATAATCCCCGCTCGACGGTCGGCACCGTCACAGAAATTTACGACTATCTGAGATTACTATTTGGTAGAGCGGGAGAACCCCATTGCCCAATTTGCCACCATAATATTGCTCCTCAAACCATTGATGAAATGTGCGACAGAGTTATGGCTCTTCCAGACCGCACGAAATTTCATATCCTAGCTCCCGTGGTTCGAGGCAAAAAAGGGACTCATCAGAAACTTTTATCTAGTTTAGCTGCTCAAGGATTTGTTCGTTTGAGGGTTGATGGAGAGGTCGTAGAAATTGCTGAAAACATCAAATTAGATAAAAATCGTACACATACTATAGAAATTGTTATTGACAGACTGATTAAAAAGGCAGGAATAGAGGAACGTTTAGCAGATTCTCTAAATACTTGTCTACGTCAATCTACTGGAATTGCATTAATTAACGTATTAAATAACACATCGGCAAAGATAGGGGCAGTGCCTACAAAAAATAAGTATAACCTAATTCCGGCAAAAATAGCAACTTCAGCTAATTCTAAATCTGACAATAATTCAGCTAATTCCAGTCAGGAACTAGAAGCAGAAATGGAAAATTCTCAGACTCAAATAGTATTTTCGGAAAATTTTGCCTGTCCGGAACATGGAGCAGTGATGGAAGAATTGTCACCCCGACTCTTTTCTTTCAACTCCCCCTACGGTGCCTGTCCGACCTGTCACGGCTTGGGTAGTCTCAAACAATTTTCCCCAGAGTTAATAGTACCCGACCCCAATGCACCCTTATATTCAGCGATCGCTCCTTGGTCGAATAAGGAAAATCCCTATTATTTTTCTCTGCTTTATAGTTTGGCTGAAGCTTATGACTTTGAGATAGAAACTCCCTGGAATAAATTGAGCAAGAAAGAACAAAAGTTAGTGCTTGAAGGTAGCGACGAACCTATCTGGATAGAAACGAAAAATGGAGAAGGAGATTATCGTTACTATCCTGGAGTTATTCCTACTTTGGAAAAACAATATCAGGAAACTGGTTCAGATTTAATCAAACAAAAATTAGAACAATACTTAGTCAATCAAACCTGCGAAACTTGCCAAGGAAAAAGACTAAAACCAGAAGCACTTTCCGTAGAAGTAGGAGAATATAAAATTACCGACTTTACAGAAGTTTCCATTCGAGAATGTTTAGAGAAAATTGATAATTTAAAACTAAGCGATCGCCAGGCAAAAATAGCAGAATTAGTATTGAAAGAAATTCGAGCTAGATTACAATTTCTGTTGGATGTTGGCTTAGATTATTTAACATTAGATCGAGCAACAATGACACTTTCTGGAGGAGAAGCGCAAAGAATTAGATTAGCAACACAGATTGGTTCTGGTTTAACAGGAGTTCTCTACGTTTTAGACGAACCAAGTATTGGTTTACATCAAAGAGATAATAATCGTCTCTTGCAAACTTTAATCAAACTTCGCGACTTAGGAAATACATTAATAGTAGTAGAACATGACGAGGAAACTATTAGAACTGCCGACCATATTATTGATATAGGTCCGGGAGCGGGAGTGCATGGCGGGCGAATAATTTCTCATGGAAATTTCCAGACATTATTAACAACAGAAGAGTCTTTAACAGGCGCTTATTTATCTGGCAAAAAAGTTATTGCTACTCCATCCGAAAGAAGATCAGGAAATGGTAAATCTCTACTACTCAAAAATTGTCATCGAAACAATCTCAAAAACATAGATATAGAAATTCCTTTAGGAAAACTTGTCTGTATTACTGGAGTTTCCGGTTCAGGAAAATCTACCTTAATGAACGAATTACTTTATCCAGCTCTACAACATTATCTCAGTCGAAATATTCCTTCTCCCAAACAATTAGAAAAAATCAAAGGATTAAAAGCAATAGATAAAGTAATCGTCATTGACCAATCACCTATTGGCAGAACACCCCGTTCAAATCCAGCAACTTATACAGGAGTGTTCGATGTAATTAGAGGAATATTTGCCGAAACCATAGAAGCAAAAGCCAGAGGTTATAAACCAGGGCAATTTTCTTTTAATGTTAAAGGCGGCAGATGTGAAGCTTGTAGCGGACAAGGTGTAAATGTAATAGAAATGAATTTTCTGCCAGACGTTTATGTGCAATGTGAAGTTTGCAAAGGTGCAAGATATAGTAGAGAAACTTTACAGGTAAAATATAAAGATAAGTCAATTGCTGATGTTTTGGATATGACTGTAGAGGAAGGTTTGGAAGTATTTAAAAATATTCCCAGGGCAGCAAATAGATTACAAACTTTAGTAGATGTAGGATTAGGTTATGTCAAATTAGGTCAACCTGCACCGACTCTTTCTGGTGGAGAAGCACAAAGAGTAAAACTAGCTTCCGAATTGTCTAAGCGAGCAACAGGAAAAACTATTTATTTAATAGATGAACCAACAACAGGTTTATCATTTTATGACGTTCATCAGTTATTGAATGTTTTGCAAAGATTAGTAGATAAAGGAAATTCCATTGTAGTAATTGAGCATAATTTAGATGTGATTCGTTGTGCCGACTGGGTAATAGATTTAGGTCCCGAAGGAGGAGATAAAGGAGGAGAAATAATTGTTTGTGGAACGCCAGAAGAGGTGGCAGAGAATTTGGAGTCTTATACTGGGAAATATTTGCGGAAAGTATTAGAAAAGTATCCGCCGAAAGTTGAGGAAAATTGATATTTACTGAAGTTTGAAATTTTTACCAATTTTTCTCAGAGATGAAAATTTTATTCTTATATAGATACTCGAAAATTTGTCAGATACTTTTCCAGAATATTTGCTCTACCTAGAGGGAAGTAAATATTTTCTGAAGTAGAGAAACTAGCTCTTACCTCCCTGAGACTTTTTGTCAGTTTTCTGAGGAGGTGAAAATTTCACTTCCATATATAGATAGTCGAAAATTTGTCAGAGAATTTTCCCAGATATCAGCTTTAACTAGAAGTAAGTAGATATTTTCTATAGTGGAGAGATAGCCTCTTGTCTCCCCAGGACTTTTTGCCATTTTTCTGAGGAGGTGAAAATTTCACTTCCATATATAGATAGTCGAAAATTTGTCAGAGACTTTTCCAGAATATCTGCTTTAGCTAGAGGTAAGTAGATATTTTCTGAAGTTGAGCAACTGTCTCTTGTCTTCCCTCAACTTTTTGCCATTTTCCTCAGAGGTGAAAATTCTACTTCTATATATAGATATAGTTATATATATAAGTAGTTGCAAATTTGTCAGAGACTTTTTCCAGATATCTGCTTTACCTAGAAGCAAGTAGATATTTTTTGAAGTAGATCCCTCACCTCTTGCCTCTCTGAGACTTTTTGCCATTTTTCTTCACAGATTAAATTTTCACTTCTATATATAGATAGTGGAAAATTTGCCAGAAAATTTTCCAGATTATCTGCTCTTTTTAGAGAGAAGTAGATATTTTCTGAAGTTGAGCAACTACCTCTTGCCTCCCCACGACTTTTTCTCAGTGTTTCTCAGAGATGAAAATTTTATTCTTATATAGATAGTGGAAAATTTGTCAGAGACTTTGCAAGAATATCTGCTTTATCTGGAGGTAAGTAGATATTTTCTGAAGTGGAGCAACTACCTCTTGCCTTCCTTCGACTTTTTGCCAGTTTTCTGATGAGGTTAAAATTTTACTTCTATATAGGTAGTCGAAAATTCGTCAGAGAATTTTCCCAGATATCTACTCTACCTAGAGGTAAGTAGATATTTCCTTAA
>NZ_LGSU01000782.1 GCF_002260545.1 Hydrocoleum sp. CS-953
GAGCTGCCTTAAATACTCCAGATGTTATTTGATCTGCACCAAGCTCAGGAATTGTGTCAACGTCTAAACTTCCCTGAACTTTAGCACCTGGTATATTGGGAATTTGGTCAACCTGGAGTTGTCCATTAAGCTTTGATAAATCGGGGATTTGAGCTGCCTTAAATACTCCAGATGTTATTTTATCTGCATTAAGCTCAGGAATTGTGTCAACGTCTAAACTTCCCTGAACTTTAGAACCTGGTATATTTGGTATGCGCTCAGGAATTAAGGTAACATCAGGACGGACACTCAAATCAATTTCAATATTAATCTCAGGACTTCCATGCGTTTGCGTTGGGGATGTAGTTATCTTGAGAGTAGCCAATGATATTTGAGTATTGCTAGCTTTACTTGTACTGGTATCAATTAATGCAAGTTTGGGAATCTCATTCCATTGGCTGGAATTGTCGGGATCTTTATATTCTTCTTGGTTGTATTCAACTGTCAATAACCAAGTCTTGTTGTGGTACTGCGAATTACTTAGGTCAAGGATAAGTTTACCCGATTGCACATTATGTACAGTATTGTCTAATTTGGCGCTATCCACCAAAATAATCAGACGACCTGAGTTATCCATAGCAACACCAGGTTTAATCTTTAACTGTCCTTGTGTTTGTCCTTTTTCAATAGTCAGACCTGTTAAAATCCCTGGTTTAAGAAGTAATTGGTTTTGCAACTTACGATGAGCAAGATGGAAATTCTGCTCTCGCTGGAAGTCTACCAGCTTTAAAAGCTGTTGATCGTAATATCGCTGCTTAGGAATAGACTTTAAGTTTTGAGTGTTCATAGTATGTTTGCTACTGTTTAAATCAATTTAAAATTAGTTCTGTCCTTTATTCGGGTCCTTTATTCGGGTATTGATGCCAATGTAACTCTTTCCTATAGTGGTATAACTTGGGGTATCTGAATGAGCATAAACCCATTCAGAGCCAATACCATCCGTGTTATAAGACTGAAACTCCTTTAATTTATCTTCTAAATACTCAACAAAACTTTTAGCTACATCACTATCTTCTTTGACTTTTGCCAATTCTTTGATAGCATTAGTCATCGAATCTTCTGTTTGTTGATTTAGAAACGTAAAACCACTTAAAACAAATTGAACAGAGGCATTCATCTGGTATTCTGAATTGTTAGGAATTTCTGACCAGTTTTTAACCGCTGAAAAAAGGTGATTTGTAGTTTCTGAAGAGTTTTTAACCGGTGGAAAAAGCTGATTTGTAGTTTCTGATAATACTTTTCCTTCAGTGTCTCCTGCTTCACCCGAAAGTAATCGAAACTTACAAGATAACTTACTTCCAGTTTCCAGTTTCTTGTCATTGCCCCAATCCCAGGAAACTACTGCTAAAAATTGTTTCTGAGAATTGAGAGTAACATTGAGGCTTTTAACGCTGATTGCCTTTTTAATGCCATTAATTCGCTCATCTACTTTTTTGATAGCGTCTTCTACGTGAGAGCGAATCTCGCGTATTTGATTTTCAGCTTTTTCTTTTTCGGAATCTTCACCAGTAAACCAGCTTTTTATTTCATCCCAAATTTTTTCCAAGAAACTGATAATAAGATCCTTTACCCCTAAGAGGGATACTGCCATCAGCATCCCTGCCAATTCGGCAGCATCTGCTAATGTATCAGCTACAACTCCTGCAGCCTCCTTTGCCAGTTCCTTAGCTACTTCTTCAAGTGCTTTTTCCAATGCACGACATATCAAACGAGCAAATCCTTTTGCTGCCCCACGTTTTGCTATTTCGATAGAAACAGCTTTGTAAGTATCGGGATCTGCAAGAATATCGGTAGCAATTGTTGGAAAGCTATTTTCAATAGATGTCCATATTGCATCAGGTAGATCGTCAAGGCTTCGTGGAATCGTAAATCTTGCCTCGAAATCAATCTCACTACTGGCAATTGACGAACCAGCTACTTCGATCTTATAAGTAAGTTTAAGAGGAAGTTTCATTTGACCATCCACTTTACTTGGACTGCCATTTAACCCTGGAGTTAGGCTCGTTTGAGTTAAGCCATTAAGCCATCCCTTAACAATTTTTTCACACCCTCCACTACTTTTGTTAAATACTTTGAGATACTCTTCAATTAAATTCTTGTTTTTAGTTGGTAAGCCATCAATTTTTGTAATCTTGAAACCACTATTTGAACCTGAACCTTTTGTCCAAGTAAATTCAATATCGAGTTTAACATCATCTTTCGTTACTGATACTGCGCCAACGAAAGCTTTCTTGGTAAGGTTATAGCCTGCTGAAATGGAGGATTCAATTGAGGTATTTAGTATTATAACTTTTGTACTAATTCGTAAATATTTATTTGGTGATTTAGTCGAGATTTCAAGGTTAGGGTTTTCCAGAGTAATAAAATCAAAATCAATCTTTTCTAAAACTGTTGTGCGTAGAATGATTGCCTTACCTTCAACATCTAAGCTAATCAAAAAATCATATTTTTGGAAGATTCGCAACTTTGCCTCAAGATGATACCCAAGAGAGTATTTTTTTTCCTTTGGGTTTGAGTAGGAGAAAGTGTAATTATCTGGGGCTTTATCAGGACGTTTGAGATAGTACATATCTCCGCTTTGAAAAGCAAATTCATCAGTAATGTCGTCCGCCCAATCCCATGTTTCTTCACCAGTCACACCTTTTATAAACTTTGTGATAGTCAGAGGTTTATCGACAGATAATGTAACCAACGCCAAACGAGGCGATGACTTTTCAAAAACGATTGCTCCAGTTAAAGAGAAATTCTCAATACTTGGGAAACGTGCAGCGGCTGTTAGAGTAATATCTGCTGCTGCTTTACCATTGTTTTCTCGATCTTTGTATATATGTCCTTGAATACCTAAATCCTCAAGGATGACGCCTGTCATCCCAAATGGTTCTGTGATTGATTTTGTGACTTCATTAGGAGGAAATAGATGAGGGTTAAAGACTATTTCATTGGAAACAGCAAAACTAAGTTCTTGATCTGACGCCAGAATCGCCCCGTATAACTTCACAGGTTGACTACCAACATGAAAATTCAAGGTATAAGGAAAGTAAACTTCGACTTTTGTAGCCATTGAATAGTAATCACAATTAAACTAATTTTTATTTATACATTTCTAAAGGATCGCAAGTAGGTAGGCGTTTAAAATCGCTAAAAACTCTACAAATTGCCAACAAATCTTCAAGATCAAGCATCTTTGTGTTCTTGATTTAGCCTACCTACTTACCTACTTAAAGATAGCGATCTAAGTTTTTGCTACCTTCACATATAATCCTTTGATAGCTAGCTTGCCTGCAATTATATCGACCTTGTCGTCGTCACTCCAAGTTGCCGATACTCCTAGAGTAAATTGTGTTGGCGCTCGAGTGGCAAGAGTGTTACCGTTCCAATAAATCTGGACATATCTACCAATAAGTAGTCATATCTAGACAAATTCATTCTTAGTCCATAATTTCAGAACTAAAGGCANACCGTTCCAATAAATCTGGACATATCTACCAATAAGTAGTCATATCTAGACAAATTCATTCTTAGTCCATAATTTCAGAACTAAAGGCATAAACGGCAATGCCTCTATCCCATCCATAAAGTTTGGGATTACTTTTCTTGCTATGTTCAAACTTCCATTAGTATCAGCATTGATTGTTTTACCAGTAGAAGCCTTGTATAAACCTCTGTTGGTTCTTCTCCCACTAAAGGTATGCTTGCTATTAGGCTTGTATTTAGGCAATGTATCACCGTCTAAAGCACTTGCCTTACTGGTATAGGACTCTTCCGTTACAATAACTTGAATCCCTGCTAGTTCACCTTTATAAATCAACATATTGATTAATTTTGAATGAGGTATTTTAGTGAACTGCTGATTATTTCGTTTACCTATTTTTATGCTTTGTTTCCAACCTTGGTTGTTGCCTATTACCAAGGTTGTTATGTCATTAGCAATGCACCAATTAATGACTCTACGGCTTGCTGTGTGCAGGTAATTATCAATTCGGTTGTCGCGCTTGCTATTGAGTTCTTTTATCTGTCTGCATGCCTCTTTTGATTGGGCTTTAGAGAGTCTTTTGTTGAAAAATTGATTGATACTTTTTAACGGTCTACCATTAACCAACAGAGGTTTCAATCCTGGTCGGTTTGAAGTTACAGCCATTGAATTAGTTAGTCCTAAATCAACTCCAGCAGCGTACTGAGACTGCTTTTTATCAACATCTGGGACAGTGTAAACAACCTCGATAACGTAACAGTTAAGTCTTGGAACAATGCGAACCTGATTAATGTTAGCAGCTTTGCTGGAGAACTCAATATTGGATTGAGACAGTTTAACAATTCCTTTTTTTAACAATGGTTTTGACAGAGCATCTGAAGGATATATAACAGTATTTCTCCCGTGTTCTTTATGCTTATACTTAGGGATTTTAGGCTTACCTAAATATTTGCCAGGATACTTTGACCAGTCCTTAAGTGCTGCTTTCCAGCACTTCCAAGCCTCCGAAACTCGTCTAACTATTTGTTTACTTACTTTTGTTGGTAAGTATCTATAAGCTTCATGATTCTTGGTTTGATGGTAAATATCTATTGAGTTGTAATAC
>NZ_LGSU01000783.1 GCF_002260545.1 Hydrocoleum sp. CS-953
GATAATTGATAATTACCTCTCCCTTTTAGGGAGAGGATTGACAAATAAGGAAAATATTTATTTCTCTTGGTCGATTAGATATGGCGTTTGCTAGCGCAAAGCTCCGCTTTATATGTCGCGTAGCGAAACGCGTAGCGTCCCGGAGGGAACGGAAACCCGAAGAATGCAGAGCCGCGTTTCATGTCGCTCCGCGAAACGCTTTTTCGTATAGGGAATGCTCCGCTTTCCATGTCGCGTAGCGTTAACGCGCGTTGTGCGGAACGCTAAACGCCATCTCATCCTGACGGACTGCTCCGCAAACGACCGCTTTTCCCCTTGAAAGGGGAGGCTTCAAGGCGTGAATTATCTAATTATTTAATTGTTTAATTATTAATTATTTCGGTAAATAAATNACCGCTTTTCCCCTTGAAAGGGGAGGCTTCAAGGCGTGAATTATCTAATTATTTAATTGTTTAATTATTAATTATTTCGGTAAATAAATCTAGAACCCATATATAGCGCTTTTCACTCTTGATGAACCACATCCCTATAACCAAAACCTTGTAGGGACGTTGCATGCAAAGTCCTTAGAATGCAAATAACGCAAATAAATGGTACAATTATAAAAATGCTTTAGTCCCAGGGCTACGGTAATAGTCTGAGGAGTTACCATAAGAGCAATAAAGAGATAAAATTGCAGAGGTAGTAGGCACTACCGCTTTAGAAAATTCGGCAGTCAGTATATTAGTCTTAGACCGACAGTCCGAGACATTAAATAGACATGGAGGCCAAGGTAAGACTGGCGTCAAATTTTGCTGCGCGACATGAAAAGCAGCAGCCAATGAAGCGTCAACCCGTTAAGGAGCTACGGCTCAGTAGGAATCTATGTCCGTTATACAGCGGATAGGATGTCAAAATTGTCAACGGGGAGTGGGTAAAGCCCACTTTTTTTGTTGCATTTGTCCCATGACTCACCCATTAATACCACAAATCATCAAATTTGCTACCCCTATTGCTGAATCCCTAGGATTGGAATTAGTAGGAGCAGTATTTCATACAAACCAGCATCCTCCAGTTCNAATCATCAAATTTGCTACCCCTATTGCTGAATCCCTAGGATTGGAATTAGTAGGAGCAGTATTTCATACAAACCAGCATCCTCCAGTTCTACGATTGGACATTCGACACCCTCATCAAGACACAGGTTTAGATGACTGTGAACGAATGAGTCATGCCATAGAAGAACAACTAGATGCAGTAAATATAATTCCGGAACCATATCTATTAGAAATATCCAGTCCTGGTATTTCTAAGTTTTTGGATAATGACCGAGATTTCATTGCCTTTAAAGGCTTTCGTGTAACTATCAATACTTCCGAACCCTATAAAGGTAAAAATAACTGGACAGGACAACTTATTCGTCGGGATCAAACAGCCGTTTACATTAACCAAAAAGGGCGACAAGTGACCATTCCACGTTCTCTCATTAGTACCGTTGAATTACAAGAAGGAAGGTAGAAATTAAAAAGGGGTCAATGCTTAATACTCAGCAATCAGATTTTTAAGAGTTTAAAAAGAGGATGTTTTAGATCGGAATAACCATCTAACTTCTAGAACTCCAAGGATTTCTACCCAGGCTTTTTCAGCAGTCAGACAAGTAATATTTTGCTAAAAACTGTTTGAGGAGCATGACCAAGGGAAGATTAATAGCTGATATTTAAGTTAAAGGAAAATAGAAAATGTTATCGGAACAAATATTACTATTATGCTCTAGGTTTTTTGTTTGATAATTTTTAGCACTTACAGAGCCAAAATCAAAAATCAGGGTTTGAGATTCTGTATAAAAAATATCAAATTCCTTTGGAAGAGTTAACGGGAAACAGTTCATTTAGCAACAGTGTTTTTTTATCAAATATACTGGTCTTATTTCTTCTTCATTTCCTCTCCCAATGCAATGGGTATGACCCCCATCCGGCAATTACCGATTGGCGTTTTGCGCTTCGCAAAGCTTTTCTGCTGAATACTTCGGGTGGATAAAATCATTTACCATACGCCGTCCCTATTGCTTGTTGTATTTACTCTCTTATACTCTCTTGAAAATGGAGCAGTCTTAAGTAGATACAAGTCCAAGACCAATACTTCATATTTGTCCTTTTTCCGAGTTTTTTTCTATCTCCAACATCTAAGCTCTCAAAAAAACAAAAAAATACTGCACTTGAATACCTAAATTATTAATGTCCTAATCTCATTAAAATTTAAACCAATTCGCCTCAATAACTATAATTTATAAAAATTTAGAGGATAAAAAAATTATGTCAATGGTTAGTTTGCCTGGACTTAGAGATTTGATCGAAAATATTAGTAAAGATCGCAATTTACCAAAACAAGCAGTTCAAGCTGCTTTACGAGAAGCCTTATTAAAAGGATATGAACGCTACCGACGCACTCAACGTATAGATGGANATGTCAATGGTTAGTTTGCCTGGACTTAGAGATTTGATCGAAAATATTAGTAAAGATCGCAATTTACCAAAACAAGCAGTTCAAGCTGCTTTACGAGAAGCCTTATTAAAAGGATATGAACGCTACCGACGCACTCAACGTATAGATGGAGTCCATTTCACAGATGATTACTTTGACAACTTTGAAATAGAGTTGGACGTTGAAGAAGAAGGTTATCGAGTATTAGCTACTAAAACCATTGTTGAAGAAGTAACGAATCCAGATCACCATATAGCTCTAAAAGAAGTTCTAGAAGTAGCTTCAGAGGCTCAGTTAAATGACACAGTATTCTTAGATGTGACACCCAATAAAAATGAATTTGGTCGCATGGCTGCTATCCAAACTAAACAAGTATTAGCTCAAAAGTTACGAGATCAGCAGCGAAAAATGATTCAAGAAGAATTTCAAGATTTAGAAGGAGAAGTTCTTCAGGCCAGAGTTTTGAGATTTGAAAGGCAATCAGTTATTTTAGCTGTAAGTAGTGGCTTTGGTAGACCAGAAGTAGAAGCTGAACTGCCGAAAAGAGAACAACTACCTAACGACAACTACCGTGCTAATGCAACTTTCAAAGTTTATCTGAAACGGGTATGTGAAGGCTCAACTCGTGGGCCTCAGTTACTTGTGTCTAGAGCTGATGCTGGTTTAGTGGTTTATTTATTTGAAAATGAGGTCCCAGAAATTGAAGATGAAATAGTGAGAATTGTGGCAGTTGCCAGAGAGGCTAATCCACCATCCCGGCACGTTGGTCCCCGAACTAAAATAGCAGTTGATACTCTAGAAAGAGATGTAGATCCTGTGGGAGCTTGCATTGGTGCAAGGGGATCGAGAATTCAGGTAGTGGTGAATGAATTGAGGGGTGAAAAAATAGATGTAATTCGCTGGTCTCCAGACCCCTCTACCTATATTGCTAATTCTCTTAGTCCAGCTACAGTAGATGAAGTTCGTTTGATTGATCCAGAGGAAAGGAGGTCTCATATTTTGGTGTCTGAGGACCAACTTAGTTTGGCGATCGGTAAGGAAGGACAAAATGTACGTCTAGCAGCTCGTCTTACTGGCTGGAAAATTGATATAAAGGACACTGGTAAATATGACCATGCTGAAGAAGATAGCAAAGTTGCGGCTGAAGTATCTCATCGTCAGGCATTGGCTGAACAAGAAGAAAATGAAACTGAGGAAGCAGAGTTAGAGGTAATAGAAAATACTTTTGACGAAAATTTTGACGAACCAGATGATTCTTTAGAAGTTGATGAAGGTGAAACTGAATATCCTGTAGAATTAACTTAGGTATAAGGTTCAATAATTAATAATTAATAATTACCTCTTGTTCTAATAGAAAGATTAGCTAAAAGGAATTTTTTTCTTTTTTCTCCATGATATTGAGAAGCTTTATACCTTAATTTTTAGGTAATAATTTTAGGGGTCAAGCTGATTAATAAAAATCACAGTTAATCTAATTAGGGTTTAGTGAAAAAAATCGGAATAGTTCGGAATAGTATTGAAAAATTATTCAAGCAAAGCTTATGACGATCAAAAAATATCATTATTGACTAAGAGATAATTTTAACTTATAAAAAGAAGGCGAAAGCAGTATGCTCTGCAATGCGGAGCATAACAAAGGGAAATCGCCCCTACTACTCCTGACTCCTAAAAAAATCCCTAGCTATTTGTAGTAAACATTTATCAAATTTATCTAAGATTTTTCCATTTATTCATCAGGCTATCATTATACCAATTACCATCCATTAATGCTATGCTTAGGTAATACTTCAATTATTAAGTAATTAACATAGGTCGATGAAACCTTTTTAATAATTATTAGCTAGTATAGCAATCCTATTTTATTTGTGGCAAAAATATTGCCGCTTTTTAAGGAACAGGGAATAGGGAACAGCCGTAAGTTTCAAGTTTTTTATCTACTTTTTGATTACCCGCGACCTATTTAGGA
Source organism: Hydrocoleum sp. CS-953 (assembly GCF_002260545.1). Classification (GTDB taxonomy): domain Bacteria; phylum Cyanobacteriota; class Cyanobacteriia; order Cyanobacteriales; family Microcoleaceae; genus Trichodesmium. The sequence continues at coordinate 4,427 of NZ_LGSU01000783.1, forward strand.
TTGCTATAGCGTGTTAATTATTCATCTTTTTAATTTTCCCCCACTTCCCTACTCTCCTAGTCCCTGGCTCAAGATACAGGTTCAAAAGTTTGTGATAAATAGTATTATTTGGTGCAGCATTATTACCAAGGAAAAGCTGAAGTCTAATACCTTAATACTTAGGATTGCAGTAAAGATTAATAATATTATAGAG
>NZ_LGSU01000784.1 GCF_002260545.1 Hydrocoleum sp. CS-953
TGGGCACTGCGGACACTACCTAGACAACAAAGAAAAGGTAGAACTGCATCACATCGACGGCAACCACGACAATTGGAAACCTAATAATCTTTTAGCAGTACATGAGTCATGCCACGATTATATCCACATGGGCAAAAGGCCAAAAGCCTAAGATTATCTAGGAGCCGTGATGCGGTGAAAGTCGCACGTCCGGTTCTGAAGGAGAGGTGCGAGGGATAATACCCTCCATCGACTCTAACTAAGTAGTGTAGCCTAAGTTGATGAAATTGGTATTACTCTCATTGGATTTGGTATAAAAGTTTGAAACTATTTATAACATTCTTTTTTTAAATTGGTATTATCAGTTATCAGTACCTCTGGTCATCTCATTGCTTTAATTCTTAACTTTTGACTCTTGACTTCCTTTCCTAACTAGGTATATTATTAAATAACTTCCTTACTTTAATTCTGACTTTTGACTTTTGACTTGTTTTTAATTGGGCAAACTAAGCTAAAATTATTATCTAGTCAGCATTACAGCTAATAATAAAAAAAAATTGCTCAAGCACTTGTCAAATTATATTTAGTCTGCTAATATAGTGAAAGTGAAAAAAAAGCCGGGATAGCTCAGTTGGTAGAGCAGAGGACTGAAAATCCTCGTGTCGGCGGTTCAAGTCCGCCTCCTGGCATTTAATTATTTCTCTAATATTTCTAAAGATTATAGATGTCATACGCTGTAGTTAATTTAGGAAAAATTCCTAAATCCATCCTACTGGAGTGACCTAACTAAAATAGTTAATTATTGTAGTAGCTTGTCTAGACAAAAAATTTTATTATAAGCTGTAGTACATCATAACCAAGCAACTAGAGCTTTATCCCCGAAAGTTGGCGGCAGCAGCAGGCCAGTTTTTATTGGCGCGGGCAATATTGCCTGGAATATCTCGTTCCCATCTAGCGCGAACCCTTAAACTGAAATTGAGATATAGCTTCCCTTCGACAATGCTCCAGGCTTCTGGAACGATAGGGGCTGTGTATCCATTGGCAACTGCAAAAGCACAGAAACCTCCATACTGTGGGGCATATTGCTCTGGGGAAGCTGCAAACAAGTCGCGATTTTTGGCACTAGAAAACCACCAATTTACACCCATCCAGTTGTGAGTAAATTGTTTATTTCCTTGGACAGGTTGAGCTACTTGAAAATAGGCAACTGGGTCAGCACCTCGAATGGCAACTCCATTTTCCGCAAAAATCGGCTCTGTGACATTGGCAATCTTAGATTCATCAGTTTTGTTGGACGATACGGCAATAGTAGAATTTACAGGATCGGTGGATAGTTCGACTGATGGCTGAGGGTAATCTTTCGTTTTTGGGGAAGTACACCCTATGACCAACCCGAAACTAACTGAAGACAGGACAAAATATCGACGTTTCATCTTAACTTTTTCTCAAAAGGATTTTCGGATTTTGGATGAGCTATACATCCCTCCCCATACTTATCTATTTTAGTTGTTGATTAGCTATCCAGTTTTCCAAATCTACTATAGTTGCTAAATCAAAAATTTCATCACCTAAAGTATCTAATTTTTCTAGAGATAACTGCTCTATCTGAGTCTGAACTTCTGGAGCTATTTCTCCAAACTTTCTGTGAATTTGACTTGAGATTTTTTTCACTACTTGCTCCCGTCCAACATCCTGCAATATTAGGCTGCATATTTACGGTAAAAATTCAAGTTGTGAAAGGTATTTTAGGAATCGGTCGTAAAACACCAGGTATTGATTATGATTAGACTACTTGTTAGTGTTATTCTCGAAATTTTTCAGTGGAGTGAAAGATGCTGTGGTTAGTAATTGAAGTAAATATAATTATATCAATTTTTGGCTTTTACCTAGCTTGGAAAATCTGGATATTTAGGCAAATATTGTTAAAAGTTGAACGCAATCTTAGCTTAATAGACAATTGCACAGATAAAATACTTACCAAAACACCAAAATTATTACAACTTCGATTGCAAAGGGTAAATCAACTACGACAACTATATCAACAACTGAATTTACAAGTTCAACAGGTGCAGCAAGTAATAGCCATGTTTTGGTTGCTCAGAAGAATATGGCATCGTTATAGTAGAATTTTACTAAAGTAATGTGGATTTATTTTTTTGCCCAAGAGCTTTGTAACTAAGGACTCTGAAGTGCCAAAATCAAAATTTTCATCCTCAATATATTAATATATATCTACTATAAGAATAAGTTTTCTAGATATATAAATTGTAAAAATGTCCAATAAAAAATCTGGGTTATTTATCAGTGGTTTACTGCTAGGTTCAGCCATAGGTACAGCAACAGGGTTATTAATGGCCCCAAGAACAGGCAAAAAAACAAGACAGTTGGTAAAAAAATCAGCATCAGCTATTCCACAACTTGTAACAGACTTGTCCACCAGTTTCAAATTTCAAACAGACCGTTTTTCAGACTCTGCTACTAATTCTTGGGAAGAAATCTTAGAAAGACTCAAAGAAGCGATCGCTGCTGGATTAGAAGCTAGTCAAAAAGAGAGAGAAATATTATCTCAAACAGAGACAAAAAGCTCTGAAGTTTCAGTAGTAATAGACAGGAAAGGTTAAAGTTATAAACTTTTTCTCAGAATTATCGGAGTTCCAAAAGCACTCATTCTTGTTAAGATAATCCAGGTATAGGAAATTATCATTCCCCTGCTTAGGCGAAATACCTGTGAATAACCCTCTGTTTTGGTTAGGACTATCCTTATTACTGGTTGCATTGAGCCTGACAACTGTATTAATTGTCACTTTACCTGCGATGTTGGCCTTAGCAAGAGCAGCTCGTAGCATAGAAAAACTAGCTGATACCCTAGATCGTGAACTACCACCAACCTTAGAAGCAATTCGTCTTACTGGTATAGAAATTAGTGAGTTAACTGATGATGTAAATGATGGTGTTCAAAGTGCAGGAGAAATTGTCAAGCAAGTCGATCAAAGTCTAAGTAATGTTCGCCAACAAACGAAACAAGCGAAAACTACTACTAAAAGTATTTTTGCTGGTATTAAAGTAGCTTGGAAAACTTTTAATTGTAAACCACAAGCAAAAGAAAATACGAGGATACCATCAAACCATAGTTCTTTATCTTATCACAAGAATAGTAATAAGAGTCATTCTCCTTACCAAAAATAACACGGGAGTATAAAGCCATCGTCTTTTAAGCGATGGATGAAATCCGACCCGAATGGTTCAAACTATTCGTATCCTTTTCTCAAATAATCTTACAATATTGTGCAAGATATATGTTAAGGTAATTAGCATGGCTATTTTAACCGTAAATGAGAGTCCCCTTAACTAGAGTAACCCTAGAAAAGACGTGGATTTATCCCGTCTTTTCTAGACCTCTAGAATCCCTGTAAATAAATTGACAGGGAGTCTCAATCCTACTACTACTGAAGATTCTAGTCTAAATTCAGATTCCTGGACAAAGCAAGAAGTTGATAGTCAAGAAACTAATTCAGATACTCTACTCTGAAATTAATCCTAAGTTACTTACTATCATTGAGCCAACTCCAGCATCTGTAAATATTTCCTGTAAAAGTACATGGGGAACTCGACCATCAAGAATATGAGCTGCTCGAACCCCCTGAGCTAAACTCCGGACACAACAATTTACTTTAGGAATCATTCCACCAGATACAATTCCTTTTTCAATTAATCCTCTTGCTTCTTGAATATCTAACTTAACAATTAAACTATCTGGATTATGATAATCTTCTAAAATTCCGGCTGTATCTGTCAGGAGAATTAACTTTTCTGCATCCATAGCCGCAGCAATTTCACCTGCCACTGTATCAGCATTAATATTGTAAGCTTGTCCTTGCTCATCCGTCGCTACTGTAGATACCACTGGGATATAGCCATTATCAACTAGGGATTGTAAAATCTCTATTTTAACGTTACTAACTTCTCCAACAAAACCAATTCCTTCACTTCCTTCGGGACGCGCTTTAATTAAGTTGGCATCCTTGCCACACAAACCCACTGCACATCCACCAGCTTGATTAATTAAAGAAACAATTTCTTTATTGACTTTTCCCACCAAGACCATTTCTACTACTTCCATTGTCGGCGCATCAGTAACCCGCAAACCATCCTTAAACTGAGGTTCAATTCCTAGTTTGCCCAACCAAGAGTTAATTTCTGGACCGCCACCATGAACAACAATGGGACGTATACCGACACAAGATAATAATACAATGTCTCTAATTACTTGATCTTTTAGACTACTATCTTTCATGGCCGCACCACCGTATTTCACGACTATCTTACGACCAGCAAATTTTTGAATGTAAGGTAGTGCTTCACTTAGCACTTTTACTCGACTAATTTCTGACTGATTTTCAAAGTCTGTACTTTTTAGCATAGAGAGCTACTCTTTTTTAGTTGATAATTTGAACAATCATAGTTTATTTTATTATTTCTGATTTACACTACGAAACTAACACTACTAATCTAGTATTTTAGCTGTATTAGTTTAATCTTTGTTATATCAAAATCTGAGAATTTTTATCAACCAATATTTAAGGTGTGTCACTTTACTACTTTTTTCAAGGATGAGATGCAAAATTTACAGGGTATAAATA
>NZ_LGSU01000785.1 GCF_002260545.1 Hydrocoleum sp. CS-953
GACATAACTTGCAAATGTTTACTGAGACTATATAAATCTATTTTCTGATAATCATTTTTGAATAATGGAATCAAAGATTCAACAATAGAAATAATTCCATCTGGAGGTACTGCATTACCAATTTGTCGTCTAATTTCAGTAAAAGAACCTTCAAAAATAAAATTATCAGGAAATGTTTGTAACCTTGCTCTTTCTCTATTTGTTAAAGACCTTGGTTCAGGATAATGATAACCCCATGTTCCGCCACCCCCACCAGCAATAATTGTAGCAGCAGGTTTGTCTGGATGAATCCGTCGATAAACATGACTAATCATTCCTTTTACATAATAGGGACTATCTTTAGGAATATCTCTAAAATTACCTCCTGCTTTTATCCTTTTCAATATTTCAATTGTTCGAGGTTGAATTTTTTGATGTTCATTATTGTCGGGAACTTTTTCTACATTTTTAAGTGCTTTACCAGCAGTTATATGTGGATATTTCCGACTAATACCATATTCTGGTGCAGGATGAATAAAATTAAAACCAGTATCCATTCTAATCCCAACTAAAATGACTCTTTCTCTAAACTGGGGTACTCCATAATCAGCAAAATTATACAATTTAGGTTTGACTAAATAACCAGGAGATATACTTTCAAAATCTGATATTATTTGTTGAATTGCTTGATGTTTATTCGCACTTAATAAACCTTTGACATTTTCTGCTATAAATGCCTTGGGTTGTTTCCATTTAACAAATTCTAAAAAATAGGTATATAAATTGCCTCTAGTACCTTCTAAACCCGGACGTTTCCAAATCATAGAAAAATCTTGACAAGGGAAACCTCCTGTAATTAAATCTGCTTCGGGAACTTGACTAATATCTATGTTTTCAATTTGATTATGATCTATAACATCAGCAATATTTTTCTTAAAAGTTTGACAGGCATAAAAATTAGAATCAATTGCCCAAACCACCTTAAATCCTGCCTTATGAAATGGTAAATCCATTCCTCCACAACCAGAAAATAAAGATATGATTTTTGGTGCTTGATTCCAATGTATATTTTCTAAACGCTCAATCAACATTTTATTCAAAAGTCATAAGACTACTATATTTGGCAATCTAAATTATATAGTCTTTTCAAATGAGATGTAAATCTACATAGCATTTTTTTATTACAAAAAAAATCTTTCTTGAGTAGCCACTAATCCTTGTGGAAGGCTACTATTTAATTAATGCTGTTTTCCATTCTTTACTATTCCCTATTCCCTATTCCCTATTCCCTTTTTAATAGAATTGGATGGATTATAGACAAAAATTCTAATTTAAGATATATTAATAAAATTAAGAAAAAAATGATAAAATACTAAAATTATCAAAATACCCACCAAATAAAATTTTGGCAAGGAGATTAATCAATGAAAACTACTGAGGAAATAGGGCAAAAACAAAGCCGCTATAGAGGACTCACACAAGCTGAGGTTGAGGCAAGTAGACAAAAATATGGTTCTAATTTATTAACACCCCCCAAGCGATCCCCGTGGTGGAAATTATGGTTAGAAAAGTTCGATGACCCAGTAATTAGAATTCTAATTATAGCTGCAGTTATTGCCATTACGGTCGGAATTTTTGAAGGGAATTATGTAGAAGGTTTAGGTATTATTGCTGCTATTCTACTAGCTACAACTGTTGCTTTTTTGAATGAATATAAAGCTAGTAAAGAATTCGATATTCTGAACCAAGTAAATGATGAAATATCAATCACAGTAATTCGTGATAATAACGTTACAACTATTCCGAAAAAAGACTTAGTAGTAGGAGATTTTGTACTCATAGAAACAGGGGAAGAAATACCAGCAGATGGTCAAGTAATAGAAGCAGTTTCTCTACAAGTAAACGAAGCAAGTTTAACAGGAGAAGCAATACCTGTTACCAAAACAGCAAATGCAAATTTATCTTCTAACAACCATACTAACTACGCTTATCCTCCCAACCAAGTCTTGCGTGATACCATAGTCAATGATGGACATGGAATCATCGAAATCACAGCAGTTGGGGATGAGACAGAAATCGGTAAAACTGCTAGATGCATTCTTGATATTACAGATGTAGAAACGCCTCTAAATCTCCAACTCGAACGCCTCAGTAATTTGATTGGTATCCTTGGTTTAGGAGTAGCAGTCTTAATTGATATTGCTTTAGTCGCCAGAGGTATCCTCACAGGAGAACTTAACCTTACCTTGGGACAATGGTATATTATTAGTATTCTAGTCATTGGATTAGTTATCGCTATAACTAGAGTCTGGTTGCCAATAATTGTAGATGGATTAGAATCAATAGGCAAAGAAATAGAAGTACCAGAATGGTTGGAAGATGATAGTGCCATCGCCTGGTTAAAAAATGTTTTGATCGCCCTGGCAATATCTGGCATCGGTATCGGAGTCGGTTACTATTTAGAATGGGTTCCTACTTCTCCCGCTGACTGGATAACTTCCGATATCGCCCTCAAATTCCTAACTTACTTTATGATTGCAGTTGCAGTCATCGTTGTTGCCGTACCGGAAGGATTAGCTCTAAGCGTTACCCTCAGTCTCGCCTACAGTATGCAGAAGATGACTAAACAGAATAATCTGGTTCGTCGGATGCAGGCTTGCGAAACTATCGGTGCCACAACAGTGATTTGTTCTGATAAAACAGGTACATTGACTGAAAACAAAATGCAGGTGAGTGATGTACATTTTCCCAGTTTCAATTCTCACACTCTCAATGCTGACAATATTATAGTTGAAGCTATCTGTGCCAATAGTACAGCTAACTTAGAACACAGAAAAGGGGAAGAGTCTATTCCTCTGGGAGACCATACAGAAGCAGCTTTGCTATTGTGGTTGGAAGAAAACAAAATTGACTATATTGACAAACGAGAAAATTTTGACATTATCAGTCAGTTAACTTTTTCCTCAGACAGAAAGTACATGGCAACTCTTGGAGTTTCCCCCACTACAGGTGAAAAAATACTCCATATTAAAGGTGCGCCAGAACTATTGCTCGCGAGTTGCAATCAAATTCTCACCTCAGATGGAGTTAAACCTTTTGCAAATTCTCAAAGAGTATCTATCGCAGCAGAGTTAAATAAGTATGAAACTATTGGTAGACGCACTTTGGGATTTGCTTATATTAGAGATCCTCAAAACTATCAACAAGGAAATGAACTGGAACAATATCACGATTTGATTTTGCTAGGTTTTGTGGCGATCGCTGATCCAGTGCGAGAGGAAGTACCGCCAGCAGTACAAATCTGTCAAAAAGCTGGGNGAGTATCTATCGCAGCAGAGTTAAATAAGTATGAAACTATTGGTAGACGCACTTTGGGATTTGCTTATATTAGAGATCCTCAAAACTATCAACAAGGAAATGAACTGGAACAATATCACGATTTGATTTTGCTAGGTTTTGTGGCGATCGCTGATCCAGTGCGAGAGGAAGTACCGCCAGCAGTACAAATCTGTCAAAAAGCTGGGGTCAAAGTCAAAATGATTACTGGAGATAGTCGTTTGACAGCAATGGAAGTTGCCCGTGAAATTGGTATTATGGGTGAGAACGAGCATAATGATTATTGCATCACTGGTAATAAACTCCGTGAATTGGATGATGAAGCAGCTTTGGCAGTAGTGAAAACAGCTAAGGTGATTGCTAGAGCGCGACCACAGGATAAGCAACGTATTGTACAACTTCTACAAGCAAGTGGGGAAGTTGTGGCAGTTACAGGTGATGGCACCAATGATGCGCCTGCATTAAACCAAGCGCAGGTAGGTTTATCAATGGGTAGTGGTACTTCTGTTGCTAAGGAAGCAAGCGATATCATAATTTTGAATGACTCATTTGCCAGTATTGAAAATGGAGTTATGTGGGGGCGATCGCTTTACCAAAACATTCAAAAGTTTATCCTTTTCCAGTTAACAATAAATGTTGCTGCTTGTGGGATAGCTTTATTAGGTCCGTTTATTGGAATTAATCTGCCATTTACTGTAATTCAATTATTGTGGGTAAATTTAATTATGGATACTTTTGCTGCATTAGCTTTAGCAACAGAACCACCTAATCAAAAAGTCATGGAGAAAGCACCGAGAAATCCTGAAGAATTTATTATTTCCCAACCAATGACGGTGAGTATTTTCTCAGTAGCATCAATATTCTTAGTGTTTTTTGTCGGTTTCTTGCTATATATTCAGCAAGACAATGTAGTAACGCCTTACGAACTATCTCTATTTTTCTCCACATTTGTGATGTTGCAGTTTTGGAATATGTTTAATGCCAAATGTTTTGGTTTAAGGGAATCTGCATTTTCTAGTATTAGTAAAAATGGCAGTTTTGTAGCGATCGCTGCATTTATTTTCGTAGGGCAAATTGTGATGGTTCAATATGGTGGAGATGTGTTTAGAACAGTTCCTTTATCTTTAAGAGATTGGTTAATAATTATTGGCGGTACTTCTGTTGTATTGTGGGTTGGAGAAATTTGGCGGATGATTCAAATGCGGTTTAAAGTTTCTTAAAAAGTAGTAGGGTGGTTGATTAATTGATAATGGATAATTACCTCTTTAACAATTGATAATGAACAATGGATAATGGATAATTATTT
>NZ_LGSU01000786.1 GCF_002260545.1 Hydrocoleum sp. CS-953
GCAATAAATTTCCTGAGACTGGTTTGAGAAGTCAACTTTCACAACGGAATTTTCTTTATTGTGAATGGAAAACTAAAAAATTATTCAACTATCACTATTGCTATATATTTTTTGTCTCTCCAATACACCAGTAACTAGAGATAATGCAACTAAAGGAGCTGTAACTGCTCTGAGGATACGCTTACCAAGAGAAACAGCTTGAAAACCTGTAGCGATCGCTGCTTCTATTTCCGCATTAGTCCAACCTCCTTCGGGACCCGTAGCAATTACAACTGATTCTACTGATTCAGTATCCAATAAATTCTCCAGTAAAAGCGGATAATTATTACGAGCGACACATATATACTTATGATATTTAGTAGACAAATTTTGATGTTCAAACAATGATAAAGCGGCAGAATATTCTACAGTTTCTCTAATTTTTGGAACTACTTGACGCTCTGATTGTTCTGCAGCTTCATTGGCAATTTTTCCCCATCTTTTTAACTTTTGCGGACTTGGTTTAAGCAAAGTTCTAGAACTAATAACTGGCAAAATATGAGTTACTCCTAATTCTGTACTTTGTCGCACAACTTCATCAAAATTATTTCCTTTAGGTAAAGCAGAAATTAGAATCAGTTCTATTGGTAATTCATTTTGAATCGAAATTTCTTGTTCTAAAACAGCAGTTAATTCAGTTTTTCCAGAAATATCTGGTGTAAGTTTAGCTAACCACCATTTACCCTTTCCATCCATTACAATAAACTGGTCTCCTACCCCCAGTCGTAACACTCGCCCTAAATAATGCTGTTGTTCAACAGTTAGAAAAACCTGTTGTCGATCAATTTGCTGAGGAGCGATCGCTAATCTTTGCAAATCAGCCATTCTAGAAAAAATTTAATAGTTACAATATTGCTCACTTTGGATCGTTAATCTGATGCAGAGACAGTAAAAAACTGTTGATGTGTGGGATAGTTTTTTTCTAACTATTAAGATTAAATCAGAATCAAACCTAGCATTTTCTAATTAAATGGAAATAGTAACAAAGCTATTTCCATTTATTTGTTTGCCTTTAAAGTATTTTACGGCTAATTTTTAGTTTTATCGCTATCTTCAGGACTACTGAAGTTGCTCTTTATGATAGTTATAGCGCTTCTCCCTCAGGTATTTACAACTAATAAATCTAAGTGTAGTAAGCGAAAATGTGTACAAAAGATAATGTTTAAATATGCCATAGCGCACTACTATAATACAGCTAATTTGCCTAAACTAAAAGGTGTCTATTTTTATAATTACTTAGTTTCAGTTATTAGCTCTTTAAATGCCACAACATTTATGCGCATATTTATCCCACAGACTTATTTTTAGACGTGGATTTTCTCCAGAGGGAACCTAAAAATGTCAGCATTCAGCCTTTTTTTTTAATTACAAAAACACATTTGCTATAGATAGCAGAAGTCTTCAGATTTCATTTGATCCATGCTTGAGCATTTTACCCGACATTCCGCACCACTATGGGTAGCGTTTAGCTCTAGGCTTTGACCACTACTAATAGCGTAAGGATTTGTACTTATACACTACTAATGGTGTGTTAACTTTTTAAAACCGCTATATCTAGACGTAACTTGCGGAATGTGGGTTTTACTTTAGTCTTTTAATACTGCCATAGGATTTCATTTTGTCCGAAGCTAATGGCTGAGAGCTGACAGCTGAATAGTTATCTAAAAATTAGTTTCATCAGTAGTAGTTGGGCTTTCATTTTTCCTAATTTTCTCTAGGTATTCTGCAATTGCTTCAGTTGCTAATTGAACTACTGGTTTACCCTGACGCTTAGACTCTTCTTTTAACTTGGTATAGATTTCATCCCTCACACTAACCCTATGTCGCATTTTGCTAGTATCTTTAGGTTGTTCCGGAGGAGATGCAGGTTGACTCGCTTCTTGACCCAAAGTCCCAGGTGCTGTCGGTGTTACTGGTTGACTTACTGGTTGACCAATAGTCGTAGGTGCGGGTGCTGTCGGTGTTACTGGTTGACTTACTGGTTGACCAATAGTCGTAGGTGCAGGTGTTGTAGGTGTTACTGGTTGACTTACTGGTTGACCAATAGTCGTAGGTGCGGGTGTTGTTGTATTATCGTCACTACTAAAAACAGGAGTGTTTAGAGGTTGAGTTTCAGTAGTTGTTGCTGGAGTCGTTGTTGTCGTTTGACTCACAGTAGTTGATGGAGTTACCAATGTACTACTATCAACATTAGCGGGTGAAATTACCGGAGAATTAAGAGCAGTCATTTCCTGATTATTTTCCAGACTTGTACTTACCACTTCTTCTTGAGGTTGAGTTTCTGAAGTTGTCTCAGTACCATCTGTAACTACTGGAATATTATTTTCAGAATTGATTGAGGTAAAACTGGAATTGTTAATATCTGTATTCATCGAGAAACTAGATTGATAGTTGGTTACAAACTGACGGATGGCTTCAATACCGACACGATTACAGAAATCACCGAAACTCTCATCTGGTTGACGTTGTTGCTTAAAATAGATAAATATTCGCTCCAACTCAGTTTCCAGATTATTGATATGCAGTTTGTCGATATAAGGTTTTGCCAGTCGTGTTTGGTTGGGTGAACCCCCTAACCAAATCTGATAAGTATCAGGAGCACTACCGACAAATCCTAATTCCGCCATGTAGGGTCTAGCACAACCATTGGGACATCCTGTCATTCTAATTACAGGATGTTCCTGTCCTAGCCCCACCTTGTCCAACAATAACCTAATTTGTCCCAATATGCCAGGTAATGCCCTTTCTGATTCTGTCATTGCTAGTCCACAAGTAGGAAAAGCCGGACAGGCCATACTGTAGCGCACCAAAGGGTCAATATCTTTTTCTTTACTAATACCATGCTGAGTGAGGATTTGTTCTATTGCTTTTTGCTGCCGTGGTTCAATTTCATAGAGAATAATGTTGTGATTAGCTGTTAACAGCATTGGTAAGTTAAATAAACTAACTATTTTTCGCAGAGCTGTTTTTAGCTGAAATGAATCTTCATCTTTTACACGGCCATTTTCTACTGAAATTCCTAAAAAAAGCTTTCCATCTCCCTGTTCGTGCCATCCCAGAAAGTCTAAGTATTTCCATTCTGGTAGAGGTTTAAAAGGAGCTATAGATTTACCAAAATATTCTACCAACTTGGCCTGAAATTTTTCTATTCCCCAGTCATGGAGTAAATATTTCATTCTAGCATGGCGACGCTTACTACGATCGCCATAATCTCTTTGAGTAGCTACTATAGCCTTGACCAAATCAAATATATCTTCTTTGGTGNTCCCAGAAAGTCTAAGTATTTCCATTCTGGTAGAGGTTTAAAAGGAGCTATAGATTTACCAAAATATTCTACCAACTTGGCCTGAAATTTTTCTATTCCCCAGTCATGGAGTAAATATTTCATTCTAGCATGGCGACGCTTACTACGATCGCCATAATCTCTTTGAGTAGCTACTATAGCCTTGACCAAATCAAATATATCTTCTTTGGTGACATATCCTATTTCTTGTGCTAAACAAGGAAAAGTATCTTCTTTTCTATGAGTGCGACCTAGACCTCCACCTGCTAAAACATTAAATCCTTCTAATTCTCCTGCTTGATTAGTAATCACAACCAGACTCACATCCTGAGTATATAGGTCTATGGAGTTATCTCCTGGAACTGTGACGGCGCACTTAAATTTTCTTGGCATATAGTGAGTACCATAAATTGGTTCTTCACTATTAGGGAATATTGTACCATTACCATTGTGCTGTCTAGCTGCTTTTACTTCTGGAGATTCTTCTCCACTTATTACTTTTTCTCCATCTAGCCAAATTTCGTAATATGCTCCCGTTTGTGGAGCTAATAAATCTGCTATTTTATTAGCATAGTCTTTAGCATATTCGTACTCAGGACGATTTTTATAGGGAGCTGGTGGAGACATGACATTTCTATTCAAATCTCCACAAGCACCTAGTGTCGAACCCATACTTTTGATAATGGATGATATGACTGTTTTGAGATTTTTCTTTAATACTCCATGCAACTGAAAACCTTGTCTAGTTGTCACACGAAGTGTTCCGTTTCCATAATCATGAGACAAACTATTTAAGGTGAGAAAAAGTTGTGGCGGAATAAACCCACCCGGGTTCCGGGTGCGAAGCATCATTTGATAATCTTTCTCTTGCCCTTTAACTATATTATCTCTGTCATGTTGTTGATAAGAACCGTGGAATTTGAGTATTTGAACAGCTTCTTCAGTGAAGTGATTTGTATCTTCCAGAAGTTGAGTTGCCAGGGGTTCCCGCAAAAAATTACTATTTTCTTTTATGCCTTCTAGCTTCGAAGGTTTTTGCTCTTTAGGTATTGAAATTTGAGATGGGGTGATCATGGCTAAAAGTGCAAATTGCTACTATTTTATCAGTTAGTTAGTAGAGTTAATCTTTGAATATTGCTTTGGAGCTACAATTAGAAACTTAATTTTTCTTTGATTTGATTTCTTGATAATTTGCTCTCAGAATGTTTTTGCTAATTTATTTACTTTAGCATTCACAATAATTTACCATTACTCTAGCAATATTTCATTGATTTTATATTATACTCTCATACATCCTTATCTT
>NZ_LGSU01000787.1 GCF_002260545.1 Hydrocoleum sp. CS-953
GGTTTATTCTGATAAATTATCCCTCCTAACTCCCTTGAAAACTTATGCTTTATAAACATCTTTCTGAATATCAAACTTGATAAAAGAGAGAAATTATAAATTTGTCATTAAATTGATTTTTGGCTTCTTCCTTCTTACCGAAAAATCAAGGTATAAAGCCTCTCCTTTCCAGGAGAAACAAAAAAAAATTTTCTTTTATTCAATCCTCTTCATTTTAGGGATAGGTAATTATCAATTATCAATTATCAATTATCCATTATTGAATTCTTCTTTTTTTTTAAAGCTATACCCATAATGCTATCTCCACCTTTTGCTTTAGCTAGACCCATTGCTAAAGCCAATTCAGGTAATTTTTTGATCAAAAAATTAGTTGCCAGTAGAAAATTTTGCTACTAACAACTAATTATAATTAACCATTAACCGTCAAAGAATCAATACTGACTTATATATATAAATCAGTTTTAGATAGAGGGTTTATTATGATAAATTATCCCTCCTAACTCCCTTGAAAAGTTATGCTTTATCAACATCTTTCTGAATATCAAACTTGATCAAAGAGAGAAGTTATACATTTGTCATTAAATTGATTTTTGCCTTCTTCCTTCTTACTTCTTCCCGAATTACTAATAATTAATAATTAATAATTAATAATTAAATAATTTTGGTTTAAAGCCCCCCCCTTTTAAGGGGAAAAAAGTGCTCTTGAATTTCCTGATATTCAATTCCGTAACGGTTTTAACCAGAGGTAATTATCAATTATCAATTATCAATTATCAATTAATGAACTCTTCCTTCAATCAATATCAACTTAACTAGAAGAAGCAGGCAAAGAAAGTTGAGGTTGAGTCTTTGGTTTATGACCATTACCATTACCATTACCATTACCATTAGTATTAGAATACTCTGGAGATAATAATACTTGACGAATCAAACGAGCGATCGCCCGTTGAGTCAAACCACCTGCTACTTGTTGCCCCATTTTTTGCATCTCTGGTTTAACTAATATATTTGGTACTAATTGTACTAACTGCATAGCATCAAAACCAGGAGTATCTTGAATAATTTGCCAGATATTTTTAATATGTTCTGCTCTCTTTTCATTACCAGGATTATTAGATGTAGTAACTGGAGTTTTCTCTACCTTCATTCCCAACCATTCATTGACTTTACTTCTCGCATTAATAAATGTATTTATCGATGCTAAATCTAGACTATTAATTAGTTCTTCAACTAAACGAACCCGAATAAAATCTCCTCGTTCAGATAACAAGAAATCTAGAGCCTGATCTAAAACTTTACTAATATCATAATCATCACTATTACTTGCATTTCTTAAAAGATTTTCCAATCTATTCCAACGAAAATCACCATCCTTAAAAAGTAAATCTTTCAAAGAAGTTCTCAACTCAGGAGCAGGGTCAGTTAATAAACGTTTAGCCACATAAGGATAAGCTTTACTCAAAACCTTAAAATTAGGATCGACATTAATAGCAATACCTTCCAAAGTTACCAAAGAGCGAATAATCAAAGCATAATAAGCAGGCACCCGGAATGGATACTCATACATTAAAGCTGATAACTGGTCTGTAATACTCTTAAAATTAAGTTCTGCCACACTAGCACCAAGAGCATTATTAAACACACCAGCCAATGCCGGAATAATCGGAGTTAAATCAGTTTCAGGAGTTAAAAATTCCAGCTTCACATAATCCTGACCTAAAGCATCAAAATCACGATTTACTAAATGTACAACTGCCTCCAATAAACCATATCTCTGATAAGTTTTAACCTCACTCATCATGCCAAAATCTAGATAAACTAACTTACCATCAGGACTTGCTAATAAATTACCAGGATGAGGATCGGCATGAAAAAAACCATGTTCTAATAACTGTCTTAAAGAACATTGCACACCAATTTCTATCAGATATTTCGCATCAATATTTTTTGCTTTTACCGCTTCCAAATTAGTCAACTTAGTACCCGTTATCCACTCCATTGTCAATACACGACGACCTGTATATTGCCAATAAATTTTAGGAACATAAATATCTTTCAAATGACCGTAGAGTTGTTTAAATTTTTCGGCATTTCGACCCTCTTGAGTGTAATTCATTTCCTCAAATATTCGAGTACCAAACTCATCCATTATGCCTACTAGATCGCTACGGAGTCGCTGAATATTTTTATGTGCCCAAATAGCTAATGTTCTTAATATATAAATGTCTAAAGCAATGCTTTCTGCTAAACCAGGACGTTGTACTTTTACTGCTACTATTTCTCCTGTTTTTAATTTGCCTTTATATACTTGTCCAAGGGAAGCTGCAGCGATGGGATTTGGTGTTAATTCTGCATAAATTTCTTCTGGAGGAAAACCTAATTCTTCTTCTATAAAATGATAAGCAACTTCATTGGGAAAAGCAGGTAATTGGTCTTGTAATTTGGTCAGCTCATCTAAATATGTTGGAGAAGCTAAGTCTGGTCGAGTAGATAGTGCTTGTCCTACTTTAATAAAGGCAGGACCGAGATTTGTCAAAATTTCTCTTAACCTGATTGCCCTTTTTCTTTCATTTTTAGTGGCGTTACCTGTAATTTTGTCCAACCACAAGCTAAAAGCAAATGAAACAAAAGTCCATAAGATACTGATTCGCCGTTTCCAGACTTGCAAAGGACGTTTACTGTAGATGGCTGTTATTGCTTCTGGATCGTAGCGTAGGGCATTTTCTGCTGTCTCTGGAGGATTTTGAGATTTGGGTATTTCTGTATCTATATTTTTTAGTTGCATTGCTTCAACTTCTACTGTGTCTAATTTCTTGCTGTTGGAATTGATGTCTTTTTGGCGAGGAATAGATGATATTGTTTCTAAATTCATAATATTTAAGAAAAATTTAACGAATCTTGTTAAATATTGTAACAATATCCCTATTGTTGGGGTGCGAGTGTAAAAAATCAATCCTCCCTCTCGTGAGTGAATCTAATCTATGTCGATCGGGTGACAGAAAATTTTTTTGGTTAGTTTAGTTAAGAATCAAAAACAGAATTGCTAAACCTGACTATTGTTCTATGGAATTCCTAAGCGTATCTTTTATATTGGGTTTCTTTCTGTAATATTCGTGATATAACTGTCGGACTTGTTCCGCCTTTTCCTGAGGTCATGCTCCGCAAATATGTCGCAAAGTGAAAACGGAAGGCAGTTCTATCACAGAGAAACTATGCTATTCTTGGTTGAATAAAAAATCATGCGTATATACGAACAACCCCATTTAAACTTTATGATATCACAAAAATTGTGAGGATACAACCGAAAATTCTTTGAGGCGCGNGCGTATATACGAACAACCCCATTTAAACTTTATGATATCACAAAAATTGTGAGGATACAACCGAAAATTCTTTGAGGCGCGATTTTTTTGGAGCTTCAGAAAATGAAAATATTGGTGATTTTTCACTTGAGGATGGATGGAAAGATTCGATGGGGGAAAATTAACCATTTATAGGGCTCCAGAAAATGAAAATATTTCTGGTATTGCTCCTAGGGCGTGTCATCAATTAAGGAGGTTGACAAAATGGGTATTTTATGTTCTAGGTCGATGGCGATCGCTATGCTAATAAAATGACTGAGGCTGCCAAATAAGTTCCTCCCAGAAAGTTAACTGAACGTTTATCGTATCTCGTAGCGATATAGCTGCCGCTAGGCTCCGCCAACGCTCGATACTGTTTAAGTTTGGCAAAAAAATTTTCGATCAGATGACGTGCTTTGTACAATATTTCATCATAATTACGCAGTTGTTTCCGGTTTTTTTTCGGGGGAATCACTACTTCTATTCCTCTCTCACTCAAAGGTTCAATCACCCGCTCCTGAGCATCATAAGCTTTGTCCCCTAATACTGCTTCGGCTCCTACCATCGGTAGTAGTACATCTGCCCCATCTAAGATTGAAGTTTGAATAGTAGTTAAAAAAAAAGAGTAGGATTACCTAGAGCATCTACTACTCCATGTATCTTAGTACTTAATCCTCCTTTGCTACGACCAATATCTTCCTGTTGTGCACTACTTTCCTTGGCTCCGGCACTATGTTGATGAGCACGAACAATAGTGGCATCGATCATGGCATATTCATTATCTGCATCCTCAGCTAGAGCTTGAAATAATCTTTCCCAGACTCCAGAACGGCTCCAACGGCTAAAACGGTTATGGACAACCCGGAAGTCCCCAAATCTTTCGGGTAAGTCTCTCCAAGGAATTCCAGCTCTATATCTGTATAAAACAGCTTCGACAAACAGGCGGTTGTCCTTTGCAGTTCTGCCTACAGTCCCTTCACGCCCTGGTAATAGATGTTGAATGCGTTCCCATTGATCGTCCCGTAAGCTATAACGTCTAGTCATTTAGAGCAGTCCTTTTTTGTTATTCCTGTAGTTATTTGGCATAAGCATACTATACTTTTAATGTCAACCTGTTGAATTGATGACACGCCCTAGGAAAAATTCCCGAATATTTGATTTTCTCTCAGTAAAGATTTGGGTTGAATAAAAAGTCATGCGTATATACGAACAACCCCATTTAAACTTTATGATATCACAAAAATTGTGAGGATACAACCGAAAATTCTTTGAGGCGCGATTTTTTT
>NZ_LGSU01000788.1 GCF_002260545.1 Hydrocoleum sp. CS-953
GCAAATGAATTTAGAATGTAGAATTGTTTGAATTTAGAATTGGAAAATTAATAAATTAGAATTCTAAATTTAATAATTTAATCATTTAATAATTCTAAATTCTGAATTCTGAATTCTGAATTCTCAATCTATGCTTTTTACCCAATCCTATTCTCCCTAAGACCTACAACCTATGTGCAGATTGACCTTGAATAGCGCACCTTCGATTTCGACCTATATTCTTAGGTGTCTTAAGGAGGTTTTCTCGTTCCCTTATTCCTTTATTACGACTGATTTAGTGGGGCAAAATCTCCCGGAGGGTTCGGCATGGTTGCTAATCTCATGTAAATAAGGTTATCCATAGACCCCCTGACTTTTGTCCTACACCCCATAGCTACCTTTGAGGTGGTTATTACTTACGAGAGTTTCATCACCTTCCTATTCGTCCACTTGTGAGCCTTTGCTAGAGGTCTCACTTATTTGGTAGTTAAAGCTTTAACCTCATTTAGACCAGTTTCACCAGTTTGATATTCAGTCTTACCAGTGTGACCTATGCTTTCTACCCAGACAACGGGGCGGAGGAATTTCACCTCGAAGGATATAAGAGTTTTCTCGTGACTATATATTTATCACCTCCTTAATCACGGAAGGCTAGATATATCTGCTTTTTAACAGTCTTGACTAGCCAACGAGTCGCACTTACATTGGTAACATATTAGTTGCTATTCTTTTAGGTTTGTGTTACCAATCAAATACTATTATTACCCATAGCTATTCGTTCTGGTAAAGTATCTTGATTGAGTAAATCTTGGTAAGTTTCCCTCTGTAAAATTACATTTACTTCGTTATTGGATACTAAAACTGCTGCTGGACGTGGTAAACGATTATAGTTAGAAGCCATGCTATAGTTATAAGCACCTGTAGCCATAACTACTAAACAATCTCCTGGTTGGGTTGCTGGTAAGGTAGCATTCTTAATCAAAACATCACCAGACTCACAATGTTTACCCGCAATAGTAACTGTTTCTGTGCTTGCTTCAGATAATCTGTTAGCTACAACTGCTCGGTACATTGACTGATAAGTTATTGGGCGAGGGTTATCTGACATTCCCCCATCTACAGATATATAAGTCCTAATATCCGGAATTTGTTTTTGAGACCCTACAGTATAAGCTGTTACACAGGCAGGCCCAATTATTGAACGTCCTGGTTCACACAATAGTTTAGGTAATGGTAACTGTCTAGCTTGACAAGCATCTACCATTGCTGTACTAACCTTATGAACCCAAGTTTCAATACTGGGTGGGTCATCTGCTTCAGTATAACGGATTCCTAAACCACCACCGATATTAATTTCTTTGATTGGTAAATTATATGACATAGCAGTTGTCATTGCATCTACCATTACACCTGCTAAATCTTGATGGGGTTGAACTTCAAAAATTTGTGAACCTATATGAGCATGAATACCAATAAGTGATAGTAATTCTTCTTTACTTATGAATGCAAAGACATCATTTAGTTGGTTGGGGTCAAATCCAAACTTGCTATCTAAATGACCTGTACGAATGTATTCGTGGGTATGACATTCAATACCAGGTGTAAACCTAATCATTATTTTAGTAGGATTCTGTACCTCCTCCTTTTGTTGGTTCTTTAAAGCTGCTAATGTTTCTAATTCTAGCCAGTTATCCACAACAATTATACAATCTGTTTCTATGGCCAAAGTTAATTCTGCTTGAGATTTGTTATTGCCATGAAAGTATATTTTGTCAGGTTTAACACCTGCTTGGATAGCTGTATATAATTCCCCTCCAGATACAACATCTATACCTAAACCTTCAGAACCACATAAGGCACAGACTGCCAGACTACTCCAAGCTTTAGAAGCATAAAGTACCAAAGATTCTCCAGGATAATGCTGTTTGAGGGCATCTCTATATTGGCGACAAGCTGTTCTGAGGGTGTCTTCGTCCACAATATATAGAGGTGAGCCAAATTTCTCGACTAATGCTGGGACATCCCAACCTCCGATTTCTAAATGGTCTAAACTGTTAACTTTGGCAGTAAGTGGTAAAAGTTCTTGATTGGGTGAACTCTCTTGAACAGATTCTGTTGATTTTGGCAAGTATTGAAGCCCAGAGTTGGTTGCTATTACAGATTGGGTTGATACCATGAGTGCTGTACGGATTTATACTTGAGTGCTTGATATAGTCTATCTAATAAATAGAAGTTATTGTACTTTGTCGATTTTTGATTGATTTTTTATCTAATATTTAGACTGTGTTCATTAATTGATAATGGATAATACCTTTGGTTTTACCCTTGAGGATTGAATAGAGGGAAATCTTATTAATTGATAATGGATAGTGGATTATAAAAACTATCTCTAACTATCAATTATCCATTGGTAATGAGAGGCTTTAAACCTTTCGGGATTAATTATCTATTATCAATTATCCATTATCCATTAGTAAGTATGGCCATGATTACGATTCAAAAAATGAGCCATGAGCATATTTCTAGTGTGGTTGAATTGGACCTACTTTGCTTTGGTGGACTATGGAATGCTCAAGGTTATCAGCGAGAGTTAGAAAGTCCTAATAGCGATTTGCTGATTTTAGTGATTGGCCAAAATACTGGAGATAGAAATGAGGAAGTTGTCTTTAAATCCTCTAACTTTCAATCACAGATTACCTATAATCATCAGTCTATAATTGGTATAGGTTGTTTGTGGGCTATCTTAGAGGAAGCGCACATTACTATTTTAGGAATCCATCCTCAATACCAACGTTTGGGTTTTGGTCAACTACTACTATACACTTTAATGAGGTCTGCTTGGGAAAGAGGGTTAGAGCGAGCTACATTAGAAGTTGCAGCTTCAAATTTTTCTGCATTGTCTCTATATCATAAATTTGGTTTTCAAGATGTAGGTCGTCGTCGAGGATATTATCAGCAAACTGGGGAAGATGCTCTAATTCTCTGGCGTGGTCATCTGCATTACCCAGAATTTGAGCAAACTTTGTCTGAATGGCATAGACAAGTTGTTGCTCGTATTGATGGCCAATAAATATAATATAAATAATAATATAAATAATTGGTGGATAGGTTAGTATTCCCAAAAATAGTATTTTTCTATAGGGTTTTTTGGGTAATTTTTATGACAGTTAATGACTCATTTAATACTGCAATGAATCGGATCGTGGATATGACCGACGATAGAAAACTATGCTCTCGTGTCAAAAAACTGGGATTGAATGTTGTAAATGTTATGTGGGAAGACACTGCTCGAACGCCTGGTTCAGTTTGGGGACCTAATATCAGTGATTTGACTCTTCAAGTTCGCCATCCAGAAGAACTAGGTCGTAGAGAACTCTTACCCGTTATTCGTTATCCTAATTTTACAGATAAAACAGGTGATGTTCCTCTAGAGCTTGTCAAAATTAAAGTAGGGAATGAAAAAGGAAAAAAATTAGAAGTGGTGAGTTTGGAGGAATACCTGACTAATTTACAGCAGTATATCAGTTACCCTAGTAAATTTAATCGAGAAAGTCAATCTCTACTAACAGAGAAAGATACCCATGTCTTGGTAAGCGCTCAAGCTTGTTTTTTGCCTATTCCCAGTCAAGGTAAATGTAGTTTTAATCCAGTATTATTTAACTACCAATCAGAACAGGGAAACCCTGCTGTTCTAGCTATTTTGATTTCTACCGAAGGCAGCAGTGCCACAGTTATTGATAATGGTGAGGATGTAGCAGAATGGGGACAAAATATTTATTTCAACAACAATGGCCAGAGAGCTTGCTTGACTGGCGAACGTTTGAGTGACTATAAAGAAAATTTAGCAACCGATCTGGCAACTCAACAAGGTATTTCCCTCGAAGCAGCTCGCGAGCAAGTAGAAATCGCTCAAGATGTGAATATGGTAATGATTGTTCAAGTGCCACTCAAACAGAAGGAAATAGAATATTCTTTTCCTGTGGCATTGGCATATTCCTCTTCTCTGGGTGAAACTGATTACTTTGAGTTGGCAAGATCGACAGACTGGTGCGATATGGAAGATGCTGTCATTGGACATGGGGAGGATGAAGGCGAACATCTAGAGTTGGGAGATTACAAACTAGAACGGGACGATCGCTATCCTATCCGTATTACCGTGCAGTTTTACAAGGCCACCAGTAATGGTATTATTGACGACAAAGGTCTAGAAAATATCAGTCAATGTATTGAGATGGCTTATACCAGTGCTGATTATATTGGCTCTCTGGTGGTAGGAACATTAGAGAAAGGAGAGTTAGGTATGGGTAATGCTCGCCCCACTCAACCTGCACCCTCTTCTCAGGCTGTTGTTTCTCCTCCGAAGAATTTTCTTAAAGTTGTTAATCCTTTTGCTCCTCATCAAAAGCCGAAAACAGGAGAATAAAAATAGCTGCTATAGGGCAATTGGTAGTTTTGGTACAAAAACGTAGGCTAAGAGGGTGACAGTATTTTTTGGTTAAAAATTTGAAACTATTGCCCATGTTGCATATTTTCTATACAACTAGGTAGAAGACTGTTATTTGACTAAAAAAAATATTTACTTCGCTGAAATAAATGATGTTGAATGTGAAAACTTTATATTTTCTTAAAATAAATAGATAGTTTAACCATCATATACGCTCAAAACCTGAGC
>NZ_LGSU01000789.1 GCF_002260545.1 Hydrocoleum sp. CS-953
ATATTTGAGAGATTGACTCTGGGATTGTTGTTAATTGATTACTACTTAAATTAAGTTCAATTAAATGTCTATTTTTAAATACCCACCCTGGGATAATCGTTAATCCTTTACTACTCAAATCAAGTTTCTTTTCTAGCATCATTTTTACAAAATTATGAATTATTTTTATCCTCTGACAGAAACTCTGCCAAAAGCCTTTCAAGAACAGGTATTTTCAGTTATCAGTTATCAGTTATCAATTATCAGGTAAGCATTCAGCTATTAGCTCTCAGCTCTTCCTGCGGAATGCTGCGCAAACAGCTTTTTAATGAATGAATCAAGCATTCATTAAACTTCTACTACATTTTTACATAATTATTGGAAATATCTTGTTTTTTCATTCCTTAAAGGTAATATAGCTGATGGATGATGGCTGACTGCTGAATGCTTACGTTATCAGTTATCAGTACCTCTATGAAATAGGGATGCTTGAAATATTGAATTTTATTTTTTTAAGGGGATTAAAAAAGGATTGGCGCTCAAGGAATTTTTTTATTTTTTATCCATGAATATAGAAGCTTTATACCTTAATTTTTCGGTCAACAATTATAGAGCTATTTGTAATTATTATGGGGAAGTATTTACTAAATTTGTTTTGCTGCTTCAATTCCAACCATTAAATTAGGGAATAAACCCAGTTTCTTAGCTGGGGTGCGTAAGTTCTCGAGCTAGAGCCAGGTATTAATAATTCCTCTACAAAAAGCTAACTCTTCCCTGAAATGACCGACCTAAACTCAAAATTCACTACTCAAATTAAAATTACCACCGCACAATTTATGATACTCTAATTTCTTATAGGATTAGTTTGTTGTTGCACCGGGAGAAAAAAAATGTTAACATTCCTATTTCAATTCGTACTACTTCTATTAGTGGTATTATCTTTTATCTTAGTAGTTGGCGTACCTTTTGCCTATGCTTCTCCTCAAATCTGGAGTCAAGGCAAACCTTTGATTTTTATTGGTTCTGGTTTGTGGTTAGCACTGGTAATTGCAGTGGGTGTTTTAAACTTTTTAGTGGTTTAGGCCAAATTCAGTTATCAGTTATCAGTACCAACTGCTGAAGCTATTTAAAGGGAGCTATTGGCCTGATTTTTTTGGTAACATCAATCTGAACAGGCAATATCTAAAATCTAAGATAGGAAATAATGAATTTTAAGAGACAGGAGATAATAAGCAGCAACTTGTTATCTCTAGACTCTTACCAATTGATAGTTGATAATTGATAATTAATCCCCAGATGTTTCAAGCTTCTCCTTTTAAGGAGAAAAAAGTGCTAGGAGATTTCCGTACTTTATTTTAACTAAAGGTAATTAATAATTGATAATTAGAGATAGTTTTCATTATTCATTATCACAATAATTAACATTAAAAAAAATTCTAATATGACTGTTTTCGAGGGAACATTTACTCAAGTTGACTCTTTACGCTTTGCTATTGTAATAGCTCGTTTCAATGACTTAATTAGTGGGAAACTACTCGAAGGTTGTCAAGACTGTTTCAAACGGCATGGTGTCGATCCTAATCCAGAGGGGACTCAAGTCGATTATATTTGGATACCAGGGAGTTTTGAAATTCCTCTAGTAGCACGTCAATTGGCCATGAGTAATCGCTACGATGCGGTAATTTGTTTAGGAGCTGTAATTAAAGGCCAAACTCCTCACTTTGATTATGTAGCTGCTGAGGTATCTAAAGGAATTGCCGCAGCAGCATTTCAAACAGGAGTACCTGTAATCTTTGGAGTTTTAACCACAGATACGATGCAGCAAGCTTTAGAGAGGGCTGGTATTAAAAGTAATAAAGGTTGGGAATATGCCATGAATGCCTTAGAAATGGCAAGTTTGATGCGTCAAATTAAGGGTGGTATAAATTCCTCATCAAATAATTATAGTATTGCTGGTACAACTCAAGCATTACCAATAACTTCAAATACTTTTGTAGAGTCTGATGTATCTCCAGAAGTATGACTAAGCTAATCAAAGGTTGACTCTCAAAAAAAATTCTGCTTAGGGGTTGACAAATAAAGTTATTTGTGAAACTATAGATAGTAGTTGGAAATCGCGGGTATAGCTCAGTGGTAGAGCGCAACCTTGCCAAGGTTGATGTCGCGCGTTCGAATCGCGTTACCCGCTTGGTAGAGATATTATAATATATAAGATTTATTCTCCAATGCTTTTCAGTAGGTATTTAATAGTTAAAATACCACTGGAATTATAAACCACAGGACGAAAAATAAAAACTATAGCTTGATCGAAAGATTTTTTGAATTGAATATAGTACAGAACCCTGATTAGATATTTAGCAATCTGGTAGGAGTAGGAAAGTCCTAAGTTTAGCACATACTCTCAGTGCTTAAGCACTTGACTCCTGAAATTGTGATTCAAGACAAACGGAGGCTATAATTCTGAGGGTTGATTAGTTCACTGTAGTGTATCCATTTCAAAACTACTGTAGGTAGGAGAAGTAGATTTTTCGATCATTTTAAAGGTAAGTGTCATAACATAAACCAAGAGCCAAAAGCTGAAGATTTTGTGATAAAAAATCAATATAGCTAACACAAACTGTTGAGTCAGGTTATAGTTTAATAGGACCTAGAATTAGAATAATAGACCTATACTGAGTCTCAGATCATCTTTTTTCAATCAACGCTTTCGGTTATACAATTACTTTGCGACCTCAAAAAGCTCAAAAGATCGATTTGAATGGAGAATACCCCTGTCCATGTCGGCGTAGGGGCCGCTTAATTCCAATAGCCCTGACAGATGCCTTTGGCTGTAACCGCTGTCAGCAAATATTTGTTGTCAATGAAAATGACAATACTATTGAACAACTCTCGACTCACTATTCCTATAAGCCTGCTTGGCGATGGACAGGTAAACAGTGGTACCGGGCTTATTCCAATTGGAAGGCTCACTACTTGCCACTAGCTCTAGTAATGATTTTAGTACCTTTAGTGATTTGGCTACCTTTAGCTTTACACTCTCCTGNCAATTGGAAGGCTCACTACTTGCCACTAGCTCTAGTAATGATTTTAGTACCTTTAGTGATTTGGCTACCTTTAGCTTTACACTCTCCTGGTTCTAATATAATTATTTGGGCAATGGTGGCAGTTCTTTTGGCCATGCTTCCTGCCTTGATGGTCTGGCTTGCTTACAGACGTTAAACTTATGAATAGGAAATATTATTCTGCTAACTTAACGATGAATATGATTCATCGTGCTTATCAAGGTTCTCTAGAACTTGCTAAAACTAAGGCTTCAAAACGCTCTATGGCCTTACAAGCAATGGCAGAAGCAATTTTACAACATAAAAATGAGATTTTAGAAGCTAATACTCTGGATTTAGAAGCAAATCGGACAATTCCTATTCCCGCGCCAATGGTTGAATTGCTGAAGTTGACTCCAGAACGACTCGAAATTACTGTTCAAATTTTACAACGACTTGGTGATTTGCCCGATCTAGTAGGGCAAGTTGTTGGTGCTTCATATCAATTAGAACGTAGTCAGAGTTATGGCCAACGTATTCCATTGGGAGTTATTGCTTTAATTTATGAGGCATTTCCAGAGTTAGTGGCGATCGCTGCTGGAATGTGTATTCAAACTGCAAATAGTTTGATTATTAGGGGTGGGAGTGAGGCTAGTAATTCTAATTTAGTTCTTACTAAGGTATTACGGTTGGCTTTGGAGCAAGTTGGTTTACCTGTGGAATGTATAGAGTTTTTACCTCCTACGGACAAGGGTTCAATTCAGGAGTTGCTTACTCAAGACCGATATATAAATTTAGTTATTCCTTATGGACGTTCTAGTTTAGTTGATCGGGTGGCAAGAGTGTCAACTGTACCAGTTTTAAAAACAGCCATGGGTAATTGTTACTTATACTGGTCTGCTACTGGTAGTTTGGATATGGTTCGTTGGATGATTTTGGATAGCTATGAAAGTAAGCCAGACCCAGTTAATGCGATAGAAAAGGTATTGATAGATCGTAAGCATAATTTTTCTATGGTAGTTAGACTTTGGAATAGTTTGAAGGAAAATGGTTTTGAAGTTAGAGGGGATGCTGCTTTAGTTGATGAGTTTCCTGATTTAATTTTGGCTGAGGATAGAGAATGGAATGAAGCTTATTTAAGTAAAGTAGTTGCTTTTAAAGTTGTTGATTCTATAGATTCAGGAGTTAGATGGATTAATAATTATAGTAGTGGTCATGCTGATTGTTTAGTGGCTGAATCTTATCAAGAAAGTCGTCAGTTTGCTTTGGGTGTTAATAGTGTTTGTTCGTTTATTAATAAGTCTCCGAGATTTTCACGTTATCAAAGTCAAAAAGATGCTATTTTTTTGGGAATGTCTAATCAAAATTTTTTTGCTCAAGGGTTGATTGGGTTAGAGGCTTTTACGAGAATTAAATATACTTTTCAAGGGAATTAGAGTTGATTTATCCTGGGACTAAAGTTGTGATAATTTTGATATTAGTTATCAGTTATTAGTATTTCTCTATGAGGTATCCAGATTGAAATATTGGAGTTGATTCTTGAAGTTTATTATTAATTTTTCTTTTCAGACTAAAGTTGTGAGGATTCTGATATTAGTTATCAGTTATTAGTATTTCTCTATGAGGTATCCAGATTGA
>NZ_LGSU01000079.1 GCF_002260545.1 Hydrocoleum sp. CS-953
CAGTTGAATAGTAGTTAACTGTGAGAAAGTAGATAGTCTTTATATTAGTTTCTCCTTCGGGGAGGGTTGAAAGTTTAGGATAAACCGGGTTTTTTCACAAACATTGTCTAATTAGAAATTATCCTAATAAAAACCCGGTTTCTTAGGGGTGAAATTAGGCGTGGGAAAATTTAATTTCAGTTATTAGTTAGCTATACTAATCCTAAATGATTCGTGAAAAAAAAATGTAGGGGTTTGGTTTCAAACCCAAGGGAAAAACGGATTTGGAGAACAAACCCCGTTCGATAAAAGGAGAAGTTTGAAATGAATATAGCCTTTAAAAGTTGGCTTTTATAGTCAAATTCAATTTACCTGATTAATAAAGGTTTTCTTTCAAACTAAAATAAATAGCTGACTGCTGAATGCTTACTGCCTAATCATGTTAATTCTATTTGACTATCATCACCAATCATAAACCGTAATGCTTTAGGACGTTGTGGAGCATTAATTAGTTGAGCACGACGACCGAGCAAACTATCAACAATACGTTGATGAATTTCAATAATTTTTGCTCCTTGTAATATGACACTGTGTTCTAGGTCAACATCAATTAAAGTGACATTATCGGCAATACTACTATAAGGACCGATGAAACAATTTTCTAGGTGACAGTTATCACCTATAATTACAGGACCTCTAACGCTACAATTAATTAGTTTTGTATTTTCACCAATTTTTACCCGTCCAATAATTTGACTTTGGGAATCTATTTCTCCATTTACTGAATTAGTTATACGAGTATCTAAAATAATTTGATTGGCACTAAGTAAATCATCTTTTTTACCTGTGTCTAACCACCAACCTTCTAAAGTTCGTGCTTCAACAGAAATTTCTTTATCTTTTCCAGAAGTTTGTTGGTCAATTAAATATTGAATAGCATCAGTAATCTCTAATTCTCCTCTAGCTGAAGGTTTGATATTAGCAATGGCATTATGTATTTTATTAGAAAAGAAATATATACCTACAAGTGCTAAATCTGATGGTGGAACTTTAGGCTTTTCCACCAATCCTAAAACTCTTCCTTTTTTATCTACTTTTGCTACACCAAAAGCTGTGGGATTGGGAACTTTTCGTAACAGAATTAAAGCATCTAACTCTTCCTGTTTAAAAGTATATAAAAATTGATCGAGCTGACTTTCAATGATATTATCTCCAAGATACATTATGAAAGGAGAATCTCCCAAAAATGGTTGAGCAATTTTAACAGCGTGAGCTAAACCCGCAGGTTGTTCTTGGAGAATATAAGTAATTTTAGCTCCGAATTTTTCGCCGTTTCCTGTTAATTCTTGTACCTCTTTTCCAGTTTCTGGACTAATAATAATTCCAATGTCAGTAATACCTGCTGCAACAATACCTTCAATCCCATACCACAAAATAGGCTTATTAGCAACTGGTACTAATTGCTTTGCTCCTGTATAGGTAAGAGGACGTAGCCTTGTTCCTTTTCCACCAGAGAGAATTAATGCTTTCATGTTAATTTACTATTAGGGGTTTTTGCGGTAGTTTGCGTTTTTGGGGCTAATTTTTTTCCAGTCTAACATAAGGTTGATTGGCAATCAATTGTCATTTTAATAAGCAAGAAGGAAGAAGGAAGAAGGAGTAAATATTGAAAAAAAAGGAAAAATGATAGATATAGCAATCCTAAATTGGTTTTGACAATTTTTATGATAGTTAGTTTGAGCTTAAAATCTTTAAAATTATGACTCCTGTACGGGCGAATTCCTGCGGAATGCGGAGCAAACGCTCCCCCCTACAACCAAAATATTACAGCTATGCAGAGGATTGCTATATAGCTATCTAATATAAATTAGAGCAGCTATTTTTAAGTATCTATTTCTAGATGTAACTTTTTGTAGCGTTGTTTTTTTTGAAGTGGTATTAAAGACCTGATAATTGTATTTCATGTTAATGAAAATAACTATAACTTATTGCTAATGGTAGAAAAGAATTTTATCTAAGCATTCAGCCATCAATTA
>NZ_LGSU01000790.1 GCF_002260545.1 Hydrocoleum sp. CS-953
GATAATACTAGGCTAGAAAAAAGAATACAACAAAAAGGTGTGCAAAATAATAGATACTGTCAAAGTATTTATCATTTTTCCCTGTTGTGATTGAATATTTCTTCCTTCTTCCCTTTTCCTTCTACCTTATGTAAAAAACATTTATCGCCCTTGGTATAATGTCAAAAAAATAAAGTCAAACAATATTAAGGATTTTCTTGTTTTATTTCTCTAGAAAGGCAGCAAAGTAAAAATAGTATATTTTAGCTATTCAAATCCATACTCCAAGCAAAAAAATCAAGTGTCAAATATATTCTAAAAGTATGAATCGAGAAGAAATACTTCAACAATACACAAAAGGAGAAAAAAACTTTACAGGTATTATTCTATGTGAAGCCAATCTTAGCAAAGTTAATCTCAATCAGATTAATTTAAGTCAAGCAGTATTAAATCTGACTAATTTGACTGAAGCTAATCTTAGTGAAGCTAACCTGAATGGAGCCAAACTAAATGTATCCAGACTGACTAAAATTAATCTTACCCACGCTAAACTTAACGGTGCAAATCTCAACCTTACTAATCTAATTCAAGCTGATTTAAGCAATGCTGAATTAATTGAAGCCAAGTNTAGTGAAGCTAACCTGAATGGAGCCAAACTAAATGTATCCAGACTGACTAAAATTAATCTTACCCACGCTAAACTTAACGGTGCAAATCTCAACCTTACTAATCTAATTCAAGCTGATTTAAGCAATGCTGAATTAATTGAAGCCAAGTTAATTCGAGCAGAGTTAATTCGGGCAAATATGAGTAATGCTAATCTCAAAGGTGCTAATTTAACAGAGGCTGATTTAAGAGAAGCTATTTTAAAACAAGCTAACCTACAATTAGTAGATTTACATTCTGCCCGTTTACGAAGTTCTTGTCTAGCCAATGCTAACTTAGAAAGAGCTAATTTACATAGAGCAAATCTTAGTAAAGCTGATTTGAGAGGAGTTAATTTTAATAATGCTGAACTTACACAAGCTAATCTCTCTCTCTCTAATTTAAGTCAGGCTAATTTGAAAGGAGCTAATTTAACAGAGGCTGATTTAACAGGAGCTAATTTGAATGGAGCTAATCTTGATTCAGCTATACTCAATAGCGTAAATTTACATGGGGCAAACTTACATAATTCTAATTTATCTAATGCTGTTTTAGTTAATGCTGATTTAACCAAAAGTAATTTAATTTATGTTAGTTGTGAAGGAGTAGATTTAACATCAGCAACCCTAACAGGTAGTAAGCTTTATGGAGTATCACGATTTAGGATAATTGCGGAAAATATTACTTGTAATTGGGTTGATATGAGTGTCAATGGTGATGGTAGTAAAATTATCAACTTGACTCCAGAACAATCTAAGCTTTTTTTTAATGCTAGTCAACCAACTGTAAAAGTTACGGTTGATGCACCTTTAGATCCTGATTCTCATTTGGCTTTAGCTGCTATCTATCGTCAAATTTATAAACAGTATAATCTTTTGGGATTACCTCCTAATATCGAAGTAAATTATCAAAAAACTATACTATCAATTCGAGTAGATAAAGATGAGCAGTTATTTCCTACTGCATATCTGATGATTTATCCATTTAAAGTATCTACATTTTCGGNATTTATAAACAGTATAATCTTTTGGGATTACCTCCTAATATCGAAGTAAATTATCAAAAAACTATACTATCAATTCGAGTAGATAAAGATGAGCAGTTATTTCCTACTGCATATCTGATGATTTATCCATTTAAAGTATCTACATTAACTCAAAATTATTTTTTAGAATTAATCGAGCAAATTTTCCAAGACTACTCTAGAAATTTAGATGTTAGAACATCCAATCGTTTTGCTAAGATTAGGGTAAGCCTTAATAAAATGAAAAGAATAATTGATGAACTAAAAGCTAATAATACTCAACCTCCTCAAATACAAAATTTAAAGTTTTTCAGTTCCCTTATAAAAATTAAGATAGTTAATTCAATAGGACAAGATTTTTGTGTCACAAATAGTTTAGATTATACCGAAGCCATCTCTAATTTTTTAATCAAAAAAGATATAAATCAAGAATACTTAGTCAACTCTTTTATAAATCGTCAACAATTTCATAAAAACCTAGTATTATTTGTCAAAAATTTTTCTGAATAACTAGATTTTACTGTATAAAATTAGGAGCAGATCGAGGCAAAAAAATAATTTGACCAAATATCAAAAGTTGTGCTATAGATTTTTTTTGTCAGGAGTCATAAAATATAAGTCATAAGTTAGAAAGATTTTAATATTAAGTAACAGATAAAACATACCAAACATCAGTGATATTTGGTATGAGGTTTTGGGGAAAAACACTTGAATCAATTGTTTATAGAGGTTTTCAGGTAGATGAAGTACATAGTCAAAACGACAACCCTTGTAGGGACGTTCCATGGAACGTCCCTACTTTGTTCTACTAAAATGAAAACTGCTGTAATTTATGGTACTCATAGTGATAAACCTCTAAAAGAGTCAAATTCCGAACAAATCTAATACCAATTCGATCAAAAAATGTTAGAAAACTGTGTTTCTAGGGAATAGAGAATAGGGTATGTCATTTCAGTTAGCCTCCTGTCGGAGGAACTGCGCAATTCAGTTACAAGTTACAAGTTACAAGTTACAAGTTATCAGTACTTCCTGTTNGTCATTTCAGTTAGCCTCCTGTCGGAGGAACTGCGCAATTCAGTTACAAGTTACAAGTTACAAGTTACAAGTTATCAGTACTTCCTGTTAAACCAGGAGGCTTGAAATACGGAATATTCTTTTTTTATCCCCTTAAGAGAGGAGGCTATTAACCCAAATTTTTCGGTCAGTAGATATTTATCCAAAATGAAGTCAAAAACCCTTTATTATAACCGTTACCCAGCTTATACACAGGTTTGATTTTTTATTGACAAATACACCGTAATTATAATCATCTTAAAAACAATTGAAAAAACTATAGGTTTTTTTAGTAAGCGTGAGGTGCACTCTTATCTTTTCTTTCTTTTTACTAGAAAATAATGTCTAAAGTCTCCCCTTTTAAGAAGATGAAAAGATAACAGTTCATTATTTCAAGCCTCTGGGTTAGCCCCAGAGGTACTGATAACTGAATTGCGCAGTTCCTCCGGAGGAGGCTAACTGAAATGACCTGTTCCCTATTCCCTAAAACCTAGAATTTTGTACATCACCAGTATAAGAATTGCTATATCTAGTAAACTTGACTACTTAATAACAAATGTCAGAAGAAATATTAAAAAGATACGAATTAGTCAANAGGAGGCTAACTGAAATGACCTGTTCCCTATTCCCTAAAACCTAGAATTTTGTACATCACCAGTATAAGAATTGCTATATCTAGTAAACTTGACTACTTAATAACAAATGTCAGAAGAAATATTAAAAAGATACGAATTAGTCAAAAAATATGCACAAGGAAAAAGAAATTTTGCTGCCATTAACTTGACAGAAGTCAACCTGAGTCAGATGAACTTGAGCAAAACTAATCTTAGTAATGCTACTTTATTTGTTTGTAATCTCAGTGGTGCAAATCTCAGTGAAGCCAATCTTACTAAAGCTAATCTCAATATAGCCCGTCTTAGTAGTGCCAATCTGAAAAAGGCTATATTAAATCAAGCAACTCTCAATGTGGCCAATCTAGTCCGAGCTAATCTGAGTGAAGCTGAATTAGTAGAAGCTACCCTAGTTAAAGGAGAGTTAGTTAGAGTAGAATTAACTCTAGCTAATCTTAGGCGAGCCAATCTTAGTGGGGCCGACATGAGAGAAGCAAATATCACAGAAGCTAACTTAAGTCAAACCAACCTGAGTGGCGTAAATCTCAGATTTGCTCTAGCACAAAGAACTAATCTAGAAAAAGCTGACCTCCACAATGCCGATCTGACAAAAGCAGATCTAGAGGGGGCTAATTTTACCAATGCTGAATTGAGACAGGCTCACCTTAGTATGGCTAATCTTAGGAATACCACATTTAATGGGGCAAATCTCAGGTGGGCTATTCTCAATGGAGCTGATTTAACTGATGCCGACCTCAGTAATGTTAAATTGAGTGGAGCAAATCTTCGCGGAGCGAATTTAACTAACACAAAATTAACCAATGCTAGTCTAGTTCATGCTGATTTAAGCGAAGCCAATTTAGTCAGAGCTGATTTAGTGGGAGTAGATTTATCAGGAGCAATTTTAACTGGAGCAAAACTTTATGAAGTTCCTAGATTAAATCTTAAAGCGGAAGATATTGTTTGTGAATGGATTGATGTTAGTCCCAATGGCGATCGTAGTCAAGTTTATCGCTTTAAATCATCAGCAGAATCTAAGAGATTTTTTAACCATCAATCCCCAATAGTTCAAATTATTGTTGATTCAACTTTAGACTTGAAAGCTAATGTGGCTCTTACTACAACTTACTATCACTTGGCTAAGGATTACGATTTTATTAATCGTCCTCCTAGTATTGAAGTTAACTACCAAAGAACTATTTTGAATTTTAGAGTAGACAGTGATGAACTGTTATTTATACTAGCATTTATAGTGATATTACCTTTTGCTGATGCTAAAAAAGCTCAAGTTAACATTATAGAAATTGTCAAAAATCACCCTTTACAAAAAATCAATGCCAAAATATTAGAATT
>NZ_LGSU01000791.1 GCF_002260545.1 Hydrocoleum sp. CS-953
TCATACCTCAGATCGGCAACCCAAATTTTATTAACCTAATCTTAACTAGAAGCACATTTACTCAACAGCAAAAAATTAATTTTTCTAAAGTGCCATATTTATTGTAAAAGTTAGAACAGAAACAATATACTTTTGGGAAAAGTAAATCAAAAATCAAAAGTTAAAAGTTTAAATTAATCAAAACTGATAACTGAAATGACAATTGGTATAAACCCTATGAATGTACAAACAGTTGTAACTAAACCATTTAGCGACCAAAAACCAGGTACTTCCGGACTCCGCAAAAAAGTGCCAACTTTTAAACAACCCCACTACCTAGAAAATTTTATTCAGTCTATTTTTGATAGTCTAGAAAATTTTTCCGGTCAAACATTTGTGCTTGGAGGTGATGGTCGCTATTACAACCGTCAGGCAATTCAAATAATTCTGAAAATGGCCGCCGCTAATGGAGTAGGTAGAATGTTAGTGGGTCAAGGAGGCATTCTTTCTACCCCCGCTGCTTCCTGCATTATCCGCAAAAATCAAGCCTTTGGTGGTATAATCCTTTCCGCTAGTCACAACCCTGGTGGACCAGAAGAGGACTTTGGTGTTAAGTACAATATTGGTAATGGTGGCCCTGCTCCCGAAAAAGTGACAAGTGCCATCTACGAACGTACTAAAGTTATAGATAGCTACAAAATTATCGAAGCTACAGATATTAATTTAGACCAACTGGGTAGTCAGAAATTAGGGGAAATGACTGTAGAAGTTATTGACTCTGTAGCAGACTACGCTGAGTTGATGGAATCTTTGTTTGATTTTGGCAAAATCTCAGAACTGTTAAAGTCTGGTAAGTTTCGGATGTGTATGGACTCATTACACGCTGTAACTGGACCTTATGCTAAAGATATTTTTGAGCAACGGTTAGGCGCTCCCGCAGGTACAGTACAAAATGGTATACCTCTGGAAGATTTTGGTGGTGGACATCCTGACCCTAATTTAGTCTATGCTCACGACTTAGTAGAAATCATGTTCGGAGATAATGCTCCTGACTTTGGTGCTGCTTCTGATGGGGATGGCGATCGCAACATGGTATTAGGGAAAAATTTCTTTGTTACTCCTAGCGA
Source organism: Hydrocoleum sp. CS-953 (assembly GCF_002260545.1). Classification (GTDB taxonomy): domain Bacteria; phylum Cyanobacteriota; class Cyanobacteriia; order Cyanobacteriales; family Microcoleaceae; genus Trichodesmium. The sequence continues at coordinate 1,107 of NZ_LGSU01000791.1, forward strand.
TAGTTTGGCAATATTGGCTGCTAATGCTAAATTAGTTCCTGGATATAGTTCTGGTTTAGCTGGTATTGCTCGTTCCATGCCAACTTCTGAAGCACCAGATCGAGTAGCAGAGAAAATGGGTATTAACTGTTATGAAACTCCCACTGGTTGGAAATTTTTTGGTAATTTATTAGATGCAGACAAAGCTACTCTTTGTGGTGAGGAAAGCTTTGGTACTGGTTCTAATCATATACGCGAAAAAGACGGACTTTGGGCAGTATTTTTCTGGTTGAATATTTTGGCAGTACGGCAAGAGTCAGTGGAAGATATTGTTAAGGAACACTGGAAAACTTACGGTCGCAATTATTATTCTCGCCATGACTACGAAGGAGTAGAAAGTGATAAAGCTAATACCTTGATGGATAATTTACGTTCCCTACTACCTTCTTTGCCAGGAAAGCAATATGGTCAATATGAGGTAAAATATGCTGATGATTTTAGCTACACAGACCCAATAGATGGTAGCGTGAGTCAGAAACAGGGTATTCGTATTGGTTTTACTGNTCGCAATTATTATTCTCGCCATGACTACGAAGGAGTAGAAAGTGATAAAGCTAATACCTTGATGGATAATTTACGTTCCCTACTACCTTCTTTGCCAGGAAAGCAATATGGTCAATATGAGGTAAAATATGCTGATGATTTTAGCTACACAGACCCAATAGATGGTAGCGTGAGTCAGAAACAGGGTATTCGTATTGGTTTTACTGATGGTTCTCGCATTGTGTTCCGACTTTCAGGCACAGGAACTCAGGGAGCAACTCTACGTTTGTATGTTGAAAGTTATGAACCAGATACTAGCAAACAAGACCAAGATACTCAGGAAGCTTTATCTTCTCTGATTAGTTTAGCAGATGAAATTGCTCAAATTAAGAATCTTACAGGTAGGGAAAAACCAACTGTAATAACCTAATTTAATGGATAATTGATAATTAGGTAGGACTAAAGCCATGGGAACCCAGAAACCCGGTTTGTTGTAGACATCTATTGTTCAAAACAACAATTTATCGTAGAAACCGGGTTTCTTTGCGTAAGTCCTATTAGGGTTTGCTGAAAAAAGCAGAGTGTGGGGAGGGTGGGGAGACAGATAAAGTAGGAGGAGTAATTTAACCTTGATTTTTCTGTGCTTGTCAGCCTTTTATCCTAACTTTTTGATTTTTCGGGAACCGTGCATAAAGAGCTGAAAAATTGATACTTTTATCAACAGAAAAAAGACTATTATCTTTATATTTCAATGGGTGCGAGAATTAATCAGCAAGCCCTAATTAGAGATAGTTTTGATTAGACATCTCCAATAATCAAAAATAAAATCAATTATCCCATAGAAATTGCCAATTATTTCCCCCTGCTCCCTGCTCGCTACTCCCTCTTTTCTGGAGAGCATTGACTTAATCAAAGAATAACGATATAATACGTTATTATTGCATACTATTACACTGATTGCACTCGTGCATAGATGAAATCCATCAGAACAAAGCTCAAACTGAATAACAAACAGAAAGCCATGATGGCTCAACATGCAGGTTATAGCAGATGGTGTTATAACTGGGGGTTAGGTTTGTGGAATGCAGCTTACAAGGATGGTTATAAGCCTAATACCCGTAAGCTCAGAGAAGTTTTTACTAACCACACAAAACCTCTTTATCCTTGGATGAAAAACTTGTCTTCTAGGGTCTATCAATATGCTTTTATAAACTTGGGTGAAGCATTTAAGAGGTTTTTTCAAGGGTTGGGTAAACATCCAAAGTTTAAGAAGAAAGGTAAGTCTGATTCTTTCACAATTGATAATTGTGGAAAACCAATAGAACTAAACGGATGGAGTCACAAATTACCTTTTCTTGGTATTGTCAAAACTTATGAACCGATTGAGGCAACAACTAAAAAAATAACTATTAGTAGACAGGCAGGTGATTGGTATCTCAGTTGTAGCTATGAATTTAATGGCATAACTACGGCCAAAAAAACTGATGTAGTAGGTGTAGATTTAGGTGTGAAAACCTTAGCTACATTAAGTGATGGAAAAGTATTTAAAAGTGTAAAATCGTATCAGAGATTTGAAGCTAAGTTATCTCGGCTGCAATACCTACATCGTCAGAAAAAGGTTGGCTCTGCTAACTGGAAAAGAGCGCAACTAAAGATAGGGAGGCTCCATAGACGAGTGGCCTCTATCCGCAAAGATGCACTTCATAAATTGACAACATATCTAGCTAAAAACCACAGCGTTGTTGCTCAAGCGAAGATTTGAATGTTCGCGGAATGCTCCGCAATCATAAGCTGGCTAAATCAGATAGCAGATAGTGATTTTATGAGTTTAGAAGACAGCTTGGATATAAGTGCGAATGGTACGGTTCGGAGTTAGTAGTAGTTGACAGATTTTTTCCATCATCAAAGACTTGTTCTAACTGTGGTCATGTTCAGGATATGCCCTTAAATGTAAGAACTTATGATTGCCCAGAATGTGGCTTGTCAATAGATAGAGATTTAAACGCCAGTATAAATTTAAGAAATGCGGTCGGCTTGACCGTGAATGCCTGTGGACGGAGTGCTGCCGACAGTTCCGGTAGAAGCAGGAAGTAAACAGTAAAATGTCACATTATGACGCTTTATATCGGTTTTATGAAGCAGGTATATTATTCATTATTCATTGTTAAGTCTTCACTGTTCCGTATCTCAACTAGGAAATTCTTAAACGGACAACTACTTAATTAAATTGATATAGGAGTTACATAGTTATGTTAGAACCAGCAAAAACTGTAGAGTTATTTCAGAAACAACCAGGAAATCAAACTTTTTATCCAGGTGATGTAATTTTTGAAGATGGAAAAAAAGGTGATGTAATGTATGGAATTATTGAAGGGGTGGTTGAATTATTTGTTAATGGTCAAGTTGTTGAAACAATCAAAACAGGTGATGTTTTTGGAGAGGGAGCTTTAGNTAGTTATGTTAGAACCAGCAAAAACTGTAGAGTTATTTCAGAAACAACCAGGAAATCAAACTTTTTATCCAGGTGATGTAATTTTTGAAGATGGAAAAAAAGGTGATGTAATGTATGGAATTATTGAAGGGGTGGTTGAATTATTTGTTAATGGTCAAGTTGTTGAAACAATCAAAACAGGTGATGTTTTTGGAGAGGGAGCTTTAGTACATGAAGAACATACTCGCGCTTCTACTGCTATTGCTAAAACAGAATGTAAATTAGCTTATCTTGACCAAGAACGGTTTTTATTTGTAGTTCAGGAAACACCTATGTTTGCTCTTTATGTAGTTAGGAGTTATTCCGATCGCCTGCGTCGCTTAAAGCGTTCTCTCTAGTTGTTCTAACCCGATCTGTACGGGCAATTCACAAATTGCCCCTACTATTTCACTATTTTAGTAGTATCAGTCTACTACTGCACTGACACTACTTCCCAATACGAAATAAGACTGTAAAGGTATTAGAGTTGTTGGGAAATAACTTAGATTACAAAAAAAATAAAATGAAAACAGATATATTTAGTTAGTGATTTTATTATTTATGCTG
>NZ_LGSU01000792.1 GCF_002260545.1 Hydrocoleum sp. CS-953
AAATATCTCTATGTTCTCTTTCACCATAAATATACGAAACTTTTCAGGATGAAAAACTAGATAAGGCATTAATTTTATATCTCTAATTACTTTTTTTCTATTGCCTTTTGCCTACTTTCCTAGAATTTTATACCTCATCAAGTTGCAAACTTTTGTATAAAATGGGTAAGCATTTCCTGCGGAATGCTGCGCAAACAGCTATTACCATTCAGCTCTTCCTGCGGAATGCTGCGCAAACAGCAATAAAAATGAAGGATATAGCTTAATAGACTATTAGGGTTAACTGATAGACTTTTACCAAAAAATTGTGGTCTAAAGCCTCCCTTTTTAAAGGGATAAAAAAAGAGACTATTCCTTATATGAAGCCTCTTGCTTTCCTACGGAATGCTGCGCAAACAGCTAGAGGTACTGATAACTGTTAACGCAGTTCCTCTGCAAGAGGCTAACTGTTAACGTAGTTCCTCCGCAGGAGGCTAACTGATAACTGAAATGACCCATACTTTATAATTCTTTGAATTCCCTAAATTGCTTTTTCCTCTTTTAGAAGCAATAAAGCTGATAGCTGATAGCTGTTAGCGTTTGCGTAGCATTCCGTTTGCGTAGCATTCCGCAGGAAAGGAAAGCTCCTCTGTTAGCGCAGCTCCTCCGCAGGAGGCAAGAGGCTAGCTGACCGCTGAATGCTTACTAAAATGGTGCGTAAATTTTACTATATTTACAATTGGTATAAATAAGTCAAAATTTACCCACCTTACTGTGTTACTAATCTAAAATATAACCCTATTTCTAATTATTTTCTGCTGCTTTAGTTTTTGTAGACTTCCTACCACGAGTAGACTTTTTAGTTGAAGCTTTAGCCTGCAAAAGTTCTAGAGCCTGCTCCAAAGTCACATCTTCTACTGCTGTATCTTTAGGCAAAGAGGCATTTACCTTACCATGTTTGACATAAGGTCCATACCGACCATCATAAATACCCACTACCTCACCATCTTCTGGATGTTTACCCAAATCTTTGAGTGGAGGTGCAGCTTTAGCACTACCTCGTCTCGCTCTTTTAGGTTGAGCCAATAACTCCAAAGCACGCTCCAAAGTAATAGTCAAAACATCATCCCCAGCTTTCAAAGNGGCATTTACCTTACCATGTTTGACATAAGGTCCATACCGACCATCATAAATACCCACTACCTCACCATCTTCTGGATGTTTACCCAAATCTTTGAGTGGAGGTGCAGCTTTAGCACTACCTCGTCTCGCTCTTTTAGGTTGAGCCAATAACTCCAAAGCACGCTCCAAAGTAATAGTCAAAACATCATCCCCAGCTTTCAAAGAACGATAATCTTTACCACCCTCTTTTCCTTGGTCGTGGACAACATAAGGACCAAAACGTCCTAAATTAGTTTGAATCTTACAACCAGTTTCTGGGTGAGTCCCCAAGGTACGAGGTAGAGATAATAACCCAACTGCCATATCTAAAGTCACATCTTCCATATTTACACCCTTTGGCAACGAGCTTCGCTTTGGTTTTTTCTTACTTCCCTCCACCTCATCGCCCAACTGTACATAAGGACCGTAACGACCAGTCATTATATATATAGGTTTATCTTCCTCTGGATGAATTCCTAACTCCTCCGGACCTTCTGTTTTTTGCTTAAGAATTTTCTCTATTTGTTCTGGGTCTAGGTCTGATGGGGTTAAATCTTCAGGAATAGAAGCTTTAACTATACCTTCATCATTTTCTGCCTCAATATAAGCACCAAATTTGCCAATACAGATACGATAAGTCATTTCTGGATCGGTATCCAAATTCTCTAACTCAATAGTACGAGCTAATTTAGGGTCAATATATTCCTCCTGTTCCTTAATTTGAGTATCCAACCCACTCTCTCCAGAATAAAATTCTCGTAAATATGGCAACCATTGAGCTTCACCCGTAGAAATATCATCCAGAGTTTGTTCCATACGAGCGGTAAACTTAACATCCACAAATTCAGGAAAGTGCCTTTCTAATAGACTTGTCACCCCAAAAGCAGTAAAAGTCGGAACCAAAGCATTACCCTGAAGTTTGGCATAACGACGGTCAACAATGGTACTAATTACAGTAGCGTAGGTACTCGGACGACCAATACCTTCACTTTCTAGAGTTTTAACTAAAGATGCTTCGGTAAATCTAGCAGGTGGCTGAGTTTCATGTCCCACTACTTCTATTTCTCTACAATTTGGGCGATCGCCCTGTTTTAGAGGAGGCAATGGTACTTCTTGGTTTTCCAAAGCTGCTTCTGGGTCATCCGACCCTTCAACATAAGCCCGGAGGAACCCAGGAAAGTCTATTCGTTTCCCATTAGAACGAAAACCTGCATCTTCTACTTGTAAATTAACTGTAATATGGGTTTGACGAGAGTCGGCCATTTGACAAGCTACTGTCCTTTTCCAGATTAAGTCGTAAAGAGCAAATTCTTGATCCTTCAATCCTGTTTCCTGGGGAGTGCGAAAAGTTTGACCCGCAGGGCGAATAGCTTCGTGAGCTTCTTGAGCGCCTTTACTTTTTGTAGTGTATTGTCTAGGTTGAGGACTCAGATATTCTGCACCGTACATTTTTTCCACACAACTCCGAGCAGCAGCGATCGCCTCATCGGACAAATGAACGGAGTCTGTCCGCATATAGGTAATAAAACCTTGTTCGTATAAATTTTGGGCAGTCCGCATAGTTTGCTTGGCACCCATTCGTAGTTTGCGGTTAGCTTCCTGTTGTAAGGTGGAAGTGGTAAATGGTGGAGAAGGTTTACGTTTAACAGCTCGTTCTTCCACACTACTAACAGTCCAAGGTTTATCCTCAAGTCTTTCTTTCAGAGCTTCAGCTTGAGTCTCATCCAACAAAACAACATTCCGACCCTCAGCTATTTTGCCCGTATTTTCATCAAAGTCACTACCCGTAGCAACTTTTGTTCCTCCAAGGGTGACAAGTTTAGACTCAAACGGGCTTTTTTCCTGCTCTAAACTGGCCTTTAAATCCCAATAACCCCCCTGTTTAAAAGCCTGACGTTGACGTTCTCGGTTAACCAATAGTCTAACTGCCACAGATTGTACTCTACCAGCAGAGAGACCCCAAGCAATTTTTTTCCACAATACAGGAGAGAGAGTATAACCATAGAGTCGATCTAAAATCCGCCGAGTTTCTTGTGCCCTGACTAACTGCTCATCTATATTACGACAATTTTCAATCGCCTTGCGAATAGCTTCTGGAGTAATTTCATGGAAGACCATCCGCTTAGTAGGAACTTTCGGCTTTAGTAGTTGCAATAAATGCCAACTTATGCTTTCCCCTTCTCGGTCTTCATCTGTGGCCAAAACTAATTCATCAGCTTCTTTCAGAGCATCTTTAAGTTCTTTTACGGTTTTCTTTTTGTCTTTAGGGACAACGTAGACAGGTTCAAAATCTGATTCTACATTTACGCCTAGATGTGCCCACTTTTCTCCTTTGTATTTTTCTGGTATTTCCTCAGCAGAAGGTGGTAGGTCACGCACATGACCCATGGATGCCTCAACGCGGTAGTCTGAGGGTAGATAGTTACGAATAGTGCGGGCTTTAGTAGGAGATTCAACAATAACAAGAGTTGACATGAGACCTTATATTGAGATATCTAGAGAACTGAGATTTTTGTATGCTAGTATGCACCTTTGAGCAATGGAGCAGAGAAGGGAGAGTTCTATTATTTCCTTTGTTTGAGCTTGAGAGGATAGATTTTTGGGTTCCACGCTATCTTAAATTTTTTTGTTTCAGCCAAAATCTATGTTTAATGGACACATTGATTTTTCAGGTATCCTTATTAAAATTTGCTAGCATAATCAATCTTTAATGTCAATAGTATGGAGATATTGTTGCTCCAATTAAAATCTACGAATACATCCACGGAGATACTATTTTAGTAGGACTACTTTAACTATTTATCAAAACAATTGGGTCGCTCAACCCCGCCTTTTAAGGCGAAATATTTTTGGGAGGGTTGCTCTAATCCCCGTTATACCATTTCTCAAAAACTTTTCTAAATTTTATTGAGTAGGGGAGTGGAGGAAAAGTAAAAATAAGAATAATTAACATTAACTGATTAGTAATTATCAAAAAAGTTATTCTGATTGTGTTAATTACTTAATATTTGAAGTTCCTCCCAAGTATAGCATTACTTGTGGTCATACCAATTACCCAAATAACTTCTGACTTCTGACTTAGTTAAAGTCTCCAGTTATCTTTTTTGGATTATATTTAATTTTTACTTGATTAAAAACCCTTAAGCATTTTATTAAAATAAAAATTTTAACTATCTATATNATCTATATAAAACCTGAATTTAGCAGTTGTAATATCATTCCCGGATAATTAGGATTTGCTAATTAAATCTCAAAGCATTGACAGAGAAAGACTTTAGGCTTCTTGAGATTGAAAAAAGTACCAGTTTTTCAGCTTTTCATTCTCAAAAAGTTAGCATTAAAAGCTCACTATGGCAGAAAAATCAAGGGACAATTATTCCTCCTACCTTCTTTGTAATTCTTTTAAATCTTGACTTCTGACTCCTTACTCTTACTCCGACTTCTACCATAAGACTTTTTCAGCAAACCCTAATTAGCAATAAAACTCCGTTCTGCTTACCGAAAAATTTAGGTATAAAGCTTCTCAATTTATGGATAAAAAACAGAAAACTTGCTC
>NZ_LGSU01000793.1 GCF_002260545.1 Hydrocoleum sp. CS-953
CCAAACAAATCAATATTTCCATTTCCAACTGATGTATCAATATCCGCATTTATATTAATACTTCGACCAGCTTTTAATTCTACAGATGAATCAGTTTCTATCTTTTCATTGATTGTTATATCATTATCAGCTAGAAGAATAACATCCCCTGATAATTCCCCTAAATTTTCAGCCGAAATAGTCACATCAGCATTCTCATCTTGAGCAAAAGGGTCAATAGGAGTTTCTGTTTCTGTAGTGTCTGAATTATCAGAATTTTCCGTTGTCTGAGAATCTGTATTTTCTGTAGCTGAGACTTCTGAATTATCCTTTAATGTTTCTGAATCTGAAGTTTCATCTCCCACAGTCACATTTTCTGGGTCTAATAATATTGTGCCTGGATTGCCAAAAGCTGCACTAACATCTACATTTCCATTAAATATTAATTCTTCTTTTCCCGAAACTTCAACAAACCCTCCATCTCCAGAATTTTCTCCACCTTTAGCACTAATATTTCCCGCAAAATCAGTAATTCCATCAGACCAAATTATTACTCTTCCTCCATCTCCATTTGTAATAGTATCCGCAGAAATAAATGAATTATTATTGACAAAAGTTTGCTGAGAATTAGGAACAATTCCATTACCTTGAAAGTCGCCTCCTATTAATACAGTTCCTCCACCATTTAAACCATCGGCGTTGATATTGCTGTTGAGGAGAGCTACCCGTGAACCTAATACGTTAACTTGGCCTCCGGTATTAGATCCCCCCTGACCCCCCTTGTTAAAGGGGGAACTGGATTCGATCGCCCTTCCATCCTTATTAAAAAGGGGAATACTATTCATGTCCCCCCCTTCGTAAGGGGGGTTAGGGGGGATCGACACGTTGATACTTCCAGAGACAATAGCATCTCCTGGAGTATTTGCAACTAGAGTATTTGAATCTGTCAATACTATTTCACCATTAGCATTAACTATGACAGATGTGGCCTGAGCTATTTCCCCACCTGTTAAAAGTCTTGCTAAAGATAAGGGGGTGATAGAAATATTTTCCCCATTCTGTAGGGACGTTGCATCCAACGTCTCTACTTCTAAACTTAATAAATATCCCGGTTGAGATATTCTTAAGACACTACCACCTTCTACTGCTGCAACGGTAATATTACCTCCTGCTGTAGAGAGTTCCCCAGTATTAATAACCGTTCCACCTAATAAAGTGAGATTTTCTCCAGGGTTTAAACTTAAATTTCCTTCGTTAACTATAGCGCCTGGGTTAGATACGTTAAATCTATAGCCACTGGGGTTTCCGACTAAATTTGAATAGTCGTTTGTTCCCATTGCTTTAAACCAGTAGTTGTTATTGTCAAAACCTATACCTGTGGCAGTCGTAACGCTGAATGAAGCGGGTATGTTGAGGCTGGCGTTTGGGCCAAACATTATGCCTGCGGGGTTCATCAGGAAGAGGTTGGAATTACTGCCTAGGACTTGAATTAAGCCGTTAATGTATGAAGCGTTGCCTCCTGTGACTCGACCTAGAATATTCTGAGTGTCTGGAGTGGTAAGGAAATTAGCGGTTTGGTTGGTGGGGACGTTAAATTTGTCGAAACTATGGAAGAGGTTAGCCCCACTCTGAGTCCCACCTTGGATATTAAATTGGTTGCTGTTTTGATTTACGGTTGTACCTGTACCGTCGTTTGCCGGAGTTATGGGTTGAGATTTAGCGGGGGGTGCTGCTGCCAATGAGCCTAAAATTATAGTCAGAGCAGTTATACTGTAAGATTCTAATATATTAGTTTTCATCATAAACTTCTGTAATTGTGTTATTTATTTTCAGTTACTGGAGAGTACAAAGTTATTCAAAAAAAATGAGTTAATATCAAAGCTAAAAGTATTACTAGAAAAGGCTTGTAGCACATACACTTCTTAAAGTTCGAGTTTGTTACCTTAAGATAGCTGAAAGCTTTAGCTAGCAATAGTTTTTCCCAGAAGTTTGTACTGTCTAGCTGATAATTTTTTTTCTAGCAATTAAGGTAGGGTGGGTTTTGCTACGCAAGAAGAAAAGCGGGAGAATTTTATCATGGGGTAGTCGAGTTAATATTGTTCCCGCATCAGGCAGCAATACAAGGAGATATTTGTGCTGTTTTACTGTGCAAATATTTCTCTAACTTGACAAATTTATATCCTCATTACCAATAGAGTTAAGAATAGAAGGTTACAGTTAGAGTTTACCATTTTTCTATAGCTTCCGTAACTTGACTATAAAAAAAGATGTAGTCAACCTGATTATTCTCTTTCCTTCATCATGTTGTCAATTTCCTGAATCTCCTTAACCCTTATTAAGTTCCTGAATCTCCTTAAAATCCATATACAATTAATTAGTTTAGTATCATAAAGTCTTTGTTTGTAGAATTGCTATAGCCCTAAGAGCTGAATATTTTCAGGGCTAGAGCAATTATATAAGCTTAATTATTAGCTATTAGAGAATTTACCAAAAATACTAGACTCCTTATTAACTCAGGCATTAATGGTATCAATAAAAATGTCTATTTTTGAGCATTAAATAAGCTATCAAGCCTCCCCTTATAAAGGGGATAAAAAAAGAAAATTAAGTATTTTAAGCTTCCTACAGAAATAGGAGGTACTGTTAACCGATAACTGAAATTACTGGTTTGTTACTAATTGTTTTGCTTCTATCAAATTGTCGAGACTAAAATTTTTATGATTCCAAAAATAAGCTCCAATACCAACTGCCAAATTAGCAAAACAAGCAGCAGCAAAAATACCATTTATCCCAAATAACCAACTTCCCAAATATGCCAAAGGTACATATAAAAACAACATCCTTGTGATAGTCATTACCATAGAAGGTAAAGGTTTTCCCAAAGCATTAAAAGTCACACTAGAAATTAATATAATTCCCGCAGCACCATAACTAATAGGTACTATCAATAGATATTTAGCAGCCACTTCGACAACTTCCGGATCTTTATCAAAAACAGAAGCAACCCAACTCCCACCTATACCGAGAGCGATCGCTTCCATAACTCCCCAAAACAGACAAAACTGAAACCCTAAGCGTAAACCCAAATACACGCGGTCATACTTTTTCGCTCCCCAATTTTGCCCGACAAACGGACCGAAACTAGCAGATAATGCAAGTGGCACAATAATAGAAAACATTTCTACCTTAGAAGCAACACCAAAACCTGCTACTGCAGCAGTGCCATAACTTGCCATCAAGCTAGTAATAAAAGTAAGAGAAATTGGCGTAATCATATTTGTACCTGTGGCGGNCGATCGCTTCCATAACTCCCCAAAACAGACAAAACTGAAACCCTAAGCGTAAACCCAAATACACGCGGTCATACTTTTTCGCTCCCCAATTTTGCCCGACAAACGGACCGAAACTAGCAGATAATGCAAGTGGCACAATAATAGAAAACATTTCTACCTTAGAAGCAACACCAAAACCTGCTACTGCAGCAGTGCCATAACTTGCCATCAAGCTAGTAATAAAAGTAAGAGAAATTGGCGTAATCATATTTGTACCTGTGGCGGGTATACCTATATAAAGGATATTTTGCCAATTTCGGAGGATAACCTTAAAGCTAGGCAACTCCCAAGAAATCATTTGTTCGCGGTAGTGGAGAACAAACAAAGAAGCTAGTAAAGTAGTCGCCCTACTAATAACAGTTGCTAATGCTGCTCCTTGCAACCCCATCGCTGGAATTGCACCTACTCCAAAAATAAATATTGGGTCTAGCACAGCATTGACAATACCTGCTACAGTCATCACTACACTGGGAATTAATGNCAACTCCCAAGAAATCATTTGTTCGCGGTAGTGGAGAACAAACAAAGAAGCTAGTAAAGTAGTCGCCCTACTAATAACAGTTGCTAATGCTGCTCCTTGCAACCCCATCGCTGGAATTGCACCTACTCCAAAAATAAATATTGGGTCTAGCACAGCATTGACAATACCTGCTACAGTCATCACTACACTGGGAATTAATGTATTACCAGCAGCGCGAATAGCACTATTACCTACCATTGGCACTACTATAAAAATTACCCCCAGATACCAAATTTCCATATATTGTCGAATTAGAGGCAGAATTTCTGCTTTTGCGCCTAATGCAGTAAATATGGGGTCAATAGTTGTTAAACCTAAAACTACCAAAATTGCCACTATTAGTAGGGATACAGTTAAACTGTCAGTGGTAAGTCGCTTGACTTTGTAGCGGTTTCCTTCCCCAATAGCTCTAGAAATAACAGAAGCAGTACCTGTTCCCAAACCCATTGATACACTACCTAATAATGTTACTACTGGAAAAGTGAAACTCATTGCTGCTAGCTCTTTTGTTCCTAGTTGACCGACAAAGTAGGTATCAACAATATTGAAACCTATGACCGCAAATACTCCCCAAACCATAGGCAGTGTTAGCTTTAGTAGGAGTGGGCCGATCCTATCTTCTGTTAGTTGTTGTTGCATAATGATTTTATAAATGGGTTTTCTTTACAAAACTTTACCATTTATTTTAAATTTGGGCAACTTCATCTAAATTTTCCACAACACAATAAATAAACAGAGTATGAAAAATAAGGTAGTCCTGGATAGTAATGTTCAACAATTAATAATTAATAGAGTTGTTGGGAAATAACTTAGATTACAAAAAAAATAAAATGAAAACAGATATATTTAGTTAGTGATTTTATTATTTATGCT
>NZ_LGSU01000794.1 GCF_002260545.1 Hydrocoleum sp. CS-953
ATATATTTGCTTTCCTTCTAACTCCTGACTCCTGTAGGAGCAATTTATGAATTGCCCCTAATGATTCCTAGAAAAATAACTAATATAGCAAAATTTTATGAAATTGTTATTACTTCTTACTTCTTACTTTTTAATCCTAAATCAACAGCAACTCTATGAGCACAAGCAAAACCAGAAAATGCTACAGCATTCAAACCTTGACCAGGAAATGTACTATCTCCAACACAATATAAACCAGGTATTGGAGTACGATTAAATGGCATTCCTAATAAACCTTTTAACTTACGCTGAGGAATAGGTCCGTAAGTTCCATCTTGTCGGTTTAAAAATTTTTGATGGGAGCGAGCTGTTCCTACTTCTATATGATCTAAACCTGCATTTAAACTGGGAAAAATATTTTCTAACCTATTAATAACTCCTTGTGCTGCTACTTCTTTTTTTGCTTCATATTCTTGAGCTGATAATTTTTGCCAATCTTCTATATAACTAGGTGTAAAAGTATGAACAATATGATATCCTTCTGGCGCTAAACTTGGGTCTAATAATGTCGGAATAGAAACAAAAATTGTACCTTCTGGTTCCTCCATTTTCTCCCAATTTTCTAACAGAATATGATGACATTCTGTACCTTGAGGAAATACTTTAGCTTCTACTCCTAAATGCAAACTTAAAAAACTTGGTGATTTTTGATAATTACTCCGCCATTTCATCTCACTTGANCCTTCTGGTTCCTCCATTTTCTCCCAATTTTCTAACAGAATATGATGACATTCTGTACCTTGAGGAAATACTTTAGCTTCTACTCCTAAATGCAAACTTAAAAAACTTGGTGATTTTTGATAATTACTCCGCCATTTCATCTCACTTGAGGGTATATTTTTTTCGGGAACTAATTTGCCAAAAGTATCCCATCTTGTGGCGTTAGAAATAATTCGTTTACCTCGATAAATTTTACCATTAGTTAATTCCACTCCTACGGCTTTTCCGTTTTCGATGATAATTTTTTTAACACGGGATTTATATTGAATTTCTCCTCCATTTTTCTCCAAACCTTCTACTAATTTTTGTGCAATTTTTCCCACGCCACCTTTAGGATAATTAATACCTCCATAATGTCGGTCAGAAAATACCATTCCAGCATTAATCATTGGTGTTAAATCTGCTGGAACTACTGACCAACAATAACATTCCATATCAATAAATTTTAATAACTCAGAATCATGAATATATCGACGGGCAACATCTCCGACATTTTGGGGTAAATACTTTAATAACCCTAAACAAGACCCAGGATGTTGAAAGAAAGATTTGGAGAGATATTTTAGTTCTTCTAAAGATAATAACTCCATAGAATTAAGACAATTAAATACTGCCCAACATTCATCATAAAATTGTCTAATTCCTTTCCTTTCATGGGGAAACTTTTGAGTTAATTCTTCGATAAACTTTTCATAGTTTTGGTGAACCTTTAATTCTAAATTATTTGGTAAGTGATAATGTATTTGTACAGGGTCGGGAATTGTTTCTATACTAACATTCACTGCATCCAAAGCACGAGTAAGTAAATTTGTTGTGCCTTTTTTGCCAAAGCCAAATATCATTGATGCACCAACATCAAATGTGTATCCTTTTCTTTCAAAATAACCGGAACTACCACCAGGAATAATATAACTTTCTAAGACTATAACTTTAGCTCCTTTAGCTACAAGTTGAGTAGCTGTAACTAAACCACCGATACCAGAGCCAATTACAATTGCATCATATTCAGGTATTGCCATAAATTTGTCAGTTAATGAGGGAAATGTCATTTCAGTTAACAGTTAGCCTCCTATCGGAGGAACTGCGTTAACAGTTATCAGTAACTCGCGGCTGTTGCCAGAGGCTTGATATAAGGAATATTCTCTTTTTTTTATCCCCTTAAAAGGGCAGGCTTGAGACCAGAATTTTCCGGTCATAGATACTGCCATACTAAGCCTTTGATAATTTTCTTCATTTTAGTCTATTACTGATGATTTTTATAGTATCATAATTTAGACACACCACACCCATAAACCTTTTTTTTCGTAGATAATTAATAATTAATAATTAATAATTAATAATTCAGATGACAGGGCTTTTGAGATTGTCAATTGTTAATTGCTGAAGCATCCAAACAATAAACGTAAGCATTCAGCTATTA
Source organism: Hydrocoleum sp. CS-953 (assembly GCF_002260545.1). Lineage (GTDB taxonomy): Bacteria > Cyanobacteriota > Cyanobacteriia > Cyanobacteriales > Microcoleaceae > Trichodesmium. The sequence goes on from NZ_LGSU01000794.1 coordinate 2,180, forward strand.
GCAGTCAGCAATCAGCAAGAAAAACCTACGCTTAAGGACGGGGTTTAAATAAATATAGACTTTAAGGTCAAGGGTGCAATATGTGAGTAGTCAGAAAAATCTGACTCCATTAATAAAGCTTTCCTATATGCACTAAAAGCAATAGCTGAGAGCTGTTAGCGAAGCTCCTCTGAAAGAGGCGAGCTGACGGCTGAATGCTTACCAAGAAACCGAGTTTATTGCTCTGATTATTGTTTTTCAAATCAGGAAATTTAGTTGATAAATCCGGTTTCTGCATAAGTCCTATTCATATGATAACCTCTAGATCAATATAGCAATTCCTATCTCTGAGTGAGGTACAAAATTCGTTTATTTTAGAGAGTAGGTAGGGACGTTAAATTAGGTCTTCAATAATTGATAATTGATAATGGATAATTGATAATTACCTCTTCCTTTTAGGGAGAGGATTGAATAAAAGGAAAATCAATTCATTTTTTCTCCTTTAAAGGAGAGGCTTTAAACCTTAATTATTCGGTAATAATTCAGAAAGTAGGGGATAGAAAAGAATAAAAATAACTGTACCTCACTAACTTGATAAACGCTATTATAGCAGTTTCAAAAAATACTACTACATGAACTTTTTTTTGTAGTTAGGGAAGACGTGGATTTTACCATACAGGAAAATTCAATAAAGAGCAAGGATATTCCCAATTCCCTAATTTTTCCCAATTCCCAATTCCCTATAACAACCTTTTTTGAATTTGGTATAATTATGATGTTTTATCAGAAAATATTTATTGATTAGTACATATCTGTGGTAATTTGAAATTAATCAGGACTTATGCACCCGAACCCAGAAATCCAGTTTTTTCGGAGATGTCTTTTGTTCCAACTAGATTCGGCAAGGGGTCTCCCGTTATAATCTTCGATTTAACGGGAGGGGAATTGCCGAGCTGCAAGCTATCTTTTGTGTCGATTTATGTTTTTCTTCTGATTTCTTGTCTTTAAGTTTTAGTGAATCTATGAAATCATTTATTACTTGCGTCATCGTTTTTTCATTTCCTGNCCGAAAAGTACATATCTGTGGTAATTTGAAATTAATCAGGACTTATGCACCCGAACCCAGAAATCCAGTTTTTTCGGAGATGTCTTTTGTTCCAACTAGATTCGGCAAGGGGTCTCCCGTTATAATCTTCGATTTAACGGGAGGGGAATTGCCGAGCTGCAAGCTATCTTTTGTGTCGATTTATGTTTTTCTTCTGATTTCTTGTCTTTAAGTTTTAGTGAATCTATGAAATCATTTATTACTTGCGTCATCGTTTTTTCATTTTCTGCTGCATATAATCGTAGGGGCAATTCGCTCTTAGCCCCTACTTTAATCTGTTATGACTGATTCGTATATTTAATCCTGTTTTCTTGATTATGTATAGACAAACTTTACACAAACTATTATAATAGAAGTCTGGTCGAAAAGGAAAAAAATGATCATAAGTCATTGCTACAAAATCAAGCCAAATCGAGAACAAATAGCTAAAATTGATTATTGGCTAGAACTTTTGAGAAGACACTGGAATTATGCTTTGGGTCAAAGACTAGATTGGTTAAATAGAACTAGATGTCCGATTGACCGCTGCTCAATAGTTTCAAGTNAAACTATTATAATAGAAGTCTGGTCGAAAAGGAAAAAAATGATCATAAGTCATTGCTACAAAATCAAGCCAAATCGAGAACAAATAGCTAAAATTGATTATTGGCTAGAACTTTTGAGAAGACACTGGAATTATGCTTTGGGTCAAAGACTAGATTGGTTAAATAGAACTAGATGTCCGATTGACCGCTGCTCAATAGTTTCAAGTCCAATTGGCGAGATTCCTATTAGACCAGATTATTATTTTCAGCAATCAGCACTTAAACAGACAAAACAGTTCTTTCCTGAGTATAAAGAAATTTACTCTGAAGTTCAACAAATTAATCTACAAAGACTAGATAAAGCTTGGAAACGTTGGTTAGTTCCTGATAAAACAGGTAAGAGATTTGGTAGACCAAGATTTAAGAAGTCTGGCAAATTAAGGTCATTTTGTTTTAGTAGAGTTAATCATCCCAAAGCAGCAGTTAAATTTAATGGTAAACAAATTATTATTAGCAGGTTTGGTGCTATTCCAGTAATAGTTCATAGACCAATCCCAGATGGATTTACTATTAAAACGGCAACTATAACCAAAAAAGCTGATGGCTATTATATTAGTTTTAGTTTGGAAGATAACCCACCCCTATCCCCTCCCGGGAGGGGAACTAAAGGGGTGGGTTTAATTCCTACAGATAATATCAAAAATTCTGTAGGTATTGATGTAGGTTTAAAAGAGTTTTTAACTACTAATGCTGGTGAGACTGTTTCTGTTCCAAATTTCTATAGAAAAGCACAATCTAATTTAGCTAGAAAACAAAGTAAAGCAGCTAGAAAAGAAATTGGGTCTAATAACTGGAAAAAGGCACAAAATAAAATAGCTAGATTGCATCAACATATTGCTAGACAAAGAGAAGATTTCCA
>NZ_LGSU01000795.1 GCF_002260545.1 Hydrocoleum sp. CS-953
ATCAGCATTAGACCCCAAAAAATCCACCAAAGCATCAATCGCTTTCTGATTGCCGGGGTCAATTTTCCCTAAACTTTCTGCTGCTTGCATGCGAGTATCATCAGCATTAGACCACAACAAATCCACCAAAGCATTGATAGTATTTTCTCTTGGAGTCTCTAGTAAAACAGCCTTCGCTTCTGTTTTTATTTGATAGAAACCATCTTTGTACTTCCAATCAACTATTTTTTCAACTATTTCATCAGTTTTAGAACATTTGCGAAACTCAGCAATTCCAGCAGCAGCTAGAAAATAAGCCCGATATCCATAAAAACCTCTATCTAAATTTTCTTCCTTTAGCAAAAAGTGTTTACACTTATCCTTAAACTTAGTCAAAGCCTTAATAAACCCCTCCTTCTCTTCTTCCTCCACATCCTCTCGCCCCAACCACAACAAAATCACCTGCTTCCACTCCGACTGAAAAATTCGATAACATCTCCCCTTCAGAGGTTTATTCTTGTGGTCGCGAGGCAAGAAAAAATCCCAATCAGCGATCGCCACANAATCAACTATTTTTTCAACTATTTCATCAGTTTTAGAACATTTGCGAAACTCAGCAATTCCAGCAGCAGCTAGAAAATAAGCCCGATATCCATAAAAACCTCTATCTAAATTTTCTTCCTTAGCAAAAAGTGTTTACACTTATCCTTAAACTTAGTCAAAGCCTTAATAAACCCCTCCTTCTCTTCTTCCTCCACATCCTCTCGCCCCAACCACAACAAAATCACCTGCTTCCACTCCGACTGAAAAATTCGATAACATCTCCCCTTCAGAGGTTTATTCTTGTGGTCGCGAGGCAAGAAAAAATCCCAATCAGCGATCGCCACAGCAGCAAAATATTCCTCAAACGACGCATGAAAAAAAGCATACACCTTTTTCGTGGGTGACTCTGCTGCCACCCCCACATTATTCAGCCATCCAATTTGCAACGCCAGGTAAAACAGAGAATTTTCATCATCAACATCCCCCAACCTCTCAACAATAAAATCCTCACGCAACCGAAAACGACTTCCACTAGAATCAATATCATCCTTTGCCAACCTACCCAAAGCCAGATTTAACTCCCGTTGCTTGCTTTCCTTAATTGGAAAAAGAATAGACTTCCACCGATAAAACTGCTCCACAAACTGACCATACAATTCCGCCTTCGTCTCCGGCAAACTTCCCTCATATAACTGCCAACTCCGACATAACAGCGCCAACCGCAGAGGATTTTGCACCAAATCTCGCACCCGCGCTTTTTCCTCTTTCCCCAATTCCACCTTTAAGCGATCGCCCTTACTCTGCTCCCCCCTTACCAAGGGGGGTTGGGGGGGATCGAAGGGTTGAGGAGAATTAAACCAATTATCAATAAACTGATGCACCTGCTGAGGATAATCAAAATCCAACAACCGAAAAGTCTCAAATTCAGACAAAGCATTCACATCTGCCTGCCAAACATTCAGACGACAAGTCAACACCACCCGCGCTTTACCCACCCACCCGGAAAGTTGACGAGAAATATTTTGCAAAGTCTGACTGCCAGAAGTAGCAATTTCATCCACCCCATCCAATAACAACCACACTCGCCCCCGTTCAAATTGTTCGGTAAAATTCTCCCCCACTTTCTGACGCTTATCTGGAGAAAAAGGCAGCCAAGAATTGAGCAAATAATCCTCAAGACTCCTCAAATTCCCGTCTAGAGTCAAATCTGCCAAAGAAACCCACACAGGCAAACCCAACCCTTGCTGCAATATCCAATTCGCAATAGTTTGCAACAGAGTAGTTTTGCCCGCCCCCGGTTCCCCAATTAAAGAAATTCTTTGACCTTGACTTTTACCTTGTTTTTGCTGTAAAATCTCTTTTAAGAAAGTATTGTGGGTAAATCTTTGCTTTTCCTCATATTCGGGTTCATAAAGTTTCGTTCCCTGTTCGGGAGATAACCCATCTTGTTCTCGTTTCTCTGATTTTTTCCGTTCCACCAGTGCCAATGGGACATAAATTTGTTCCCGTCGTTTTTTGGCCTCCTCATCATCGTGAAATAGGGAATTACTGGTTAGTTGATTATTCAGCATTTCCCGACAAATATGTTGCCATTCCTTGAGAGTAAATTCTTTTCCCTGTTCGGGCGAAGTCAGTCAAATGGTAGTTCGTTTGTCAATTTTGTTAATTTTGAGTGTGCCACCAACTATCCCATCTTTTCCCATCTCATTTTTTCCAATCGCTATCCCACCTTTTTCCGCCTTAATTTCTTTTACTACTATGTCGGCATTCTTTTCATCTTCCGACTGTAGAGACTTTAACGCTTCTGTAATTTCTTCCACAACCTCAGTCAACTTTGGATGAGGATTTTCCTCTACTGCCGCTGCTAACTCCTGTATTGTTTGCGCCACATCAGCATTAGCTGCTGCCTCCTGCATTTCCAGAAACGCCTGACCATAATCTAAAGGTTGGTCTGGAGCTTTTTCAATAGCTGTCACAGTATCGGGAGATTCTTGTTTCAGACATTTCATCAACTTAGAACTTTTATCCCAGACCACCTGCCCAATATTTTCTCCAGTTTTTTCCAAAGCTTTTGTCCCCAATACAGCAGCTAGCGCCATTGCAATAGTAATAGGGTCCATAATTTTCAGCCTCCTAAAATTGGACTCAGATTAAGTTAATTATTAGATAGTCTTCTAAAATATCCTATTTAATTAGAGCAAATTCAAAACCAACCTACAAAGTTTCAAATAACTATATTGAATAAGAAAAAAATTACCGAAAAATAAAGGTATCAAGCCTCTCCTTTCAAGGAGAAACAAAAAAAATTTTCCTTTTATTCAATCCAATCCGTTTTAGGGAGAGGTAATTATCAATTATCAATTATCCATTATCCATTATTGAAGATCGCTTAACCGCAAGATTATCAAAAAATTACCCCTGAAGAATACTTAGAAGCAGTCGCAACATCTTGCTCCACCGATCGACTTTCTTCATCTCCACAATTAACCAAAATAAATTTCCTCTGGCCCACTTTTCAGTTTCGGAACTTTATGATTGAGATTAAGCTAACCTTAGATAATATCCTAAAACATCTATTTTATCAGGGCAGAATTAACAGCCAACCTAGCTTTCAATTCTGAATTGTAGAACTTGACCTTAAATCTGAAGTATATGGAGCGTAGTATCTCAAAGTCTTTATTTTTCCTCCACAGATTGGAACCAAAAATTTCAGTCATGGACCGCTACATCATCACAGAATTAATTGGGCCATTCCTCTTTGGTGTAGGATTATTTTCATCTATTGGCATAACAGTGGGGGCAATGTTTGAGTTAGTCCGAAAAGTAACAGAATCTGGACTACCTGTTTCTATTGCCATTCAAGTATTTCTACTCAAAATGCCAGAATTTATTGGTCTGGCATTCCCGATGGCAATGGTACTTGCTACTCTCATGGTTTACAGTCAGATGTCTGGTAATAGTGAGATAGTTGCTTTGCGTAGTTGTGGCATTAGTGTCTATCGAATGGTGATACCTGCGGTGATATTAAGTTTGACTGTAACTGCTTTCAGCTTTGCCCTGAATGAAGTAATTGTACCTAGTGCTAACTATCAAGGCTCTCTCATTCTAGAAAAAACTCTAGACCAAGAAAATCCTCCTTTCAAAGAAAAAAATATTTTCTATCCAGAATTTGGTAAAGTCAAACAACCAGACGGCAGTCTAGACGATGCACTTACCCGCTTATTCTACGCCGAAAGGTTTGATGGTAAATATATGAAAGGGGTCACTATTTTGGACCGTTCTCAATATGGAGTTGACCAAATTGTGTCCTCCGAATCAGCAACTTGGAACTCAGCGGAAAATATTTGGGACTTATTTAATGGGACAATTTATCTGGTATCTCCAGATGGTTCATATCGTAATATTGTCAAGTTTGACCATCAAAAATTAAAGCTTTCTAGTGCTCCTTTAGATTTAGCAGGTAAAAGACGTACTTACAAACAAATGAATATTGCTCAATCTTATGAATATTTAGACTTAATGCGACTAAGTGGAAATTATCGGAAAGTTGTTAAAACTCAAGTCAGAATTCAACAAAAATTTGCTTTACCATTTGTGTGTTTAGTAATGGGTTTAGTAGGAGCAGCTTTAGGAATTAGACCGCAAAGAAGGGCTAATAGAGGTACTAGCTTTGGTATTAGTGTGATAATTATTTTTGGTTATTATTTACTTTCATTTATTACAGGAGCAATGGGGCAAAAAGAAATTTTGACTCCTTTTTTTGCGGGATGGTTACCAAATTTTGTTGGTCTTGGAGTAGCAGTATTATTGTTAGTAAGAGCCTCAAGATAATGAATTCACAAGTCAAAAGTCAAAAGTCAAAAGTTAGAAGTTTTTTTAACGGGGATTTCTGAAGTTAGAAGTCAAAAGTTATCATTTATATCAAATCCATTAGCAATGAAAGTGTTATCAGAAACTGGGTTTGTTGGAGGTAAATTTTAGTATGGTGAGGCATTTAATACAAATCCGGTTTCTATCTTTTTTACACTGATATACCGNTATCATTTATATCAAATCCATTAGCAATGAAAGTGTTATCAGAAACTGGGTTTGTTGGAGGTAAATTTTAGTATGGTGAGGCATTTAATACAAATCCGGTTTCTATCTTTTTTACACTGATATACCGGGTTCTATATTAGAAGTTCAATTCTTACT
>NZ_LGSU01000796.1 GCF_002260545.1 Hydrocoleum sp. CS-953
GAAAGTTAACTTAAAAACAATGCTTTTAGTTGTCAAATAATTATAATATCAATTAGTACAAAGATATTTTTCAAGCTTATATATAATGAACGACCTAGAACAAACAACAAAAAAAAAGTCAAAACTAAACAAGCTAATCAAACCACTATTAATTATGTTTGGAGTCGCCATTATCCTAGTTGTTGCTCAGAAATTTTTTAATGCTCAACAACTATTAGAAAACGCCTTAAATTGGATTGATACACTTGGCCCCTGGGGTCCCATAACTTTTATTATTATCTATATTTTGGCTACAGTTTTATTCCTACCTGGCTCACTACTAACCCTGGGCGCAGGTGTATTATTCGGTCCTCTTTTTGGTTCAGTTTACGTTTCTATCGGCTCAACTATAGGTGCGACTTGTGCCTTCTTAGTTGGTCGATATCTAGCACGAGGTTGGGTTTCCAAACAAATAGAAGGAAATGAACAATTTCAGGCCATTGACAAAGCTGTGGCCGATGAAGGATGGAAAATTGTTGGCCTAACCCGCTTATCTCCTATTTTTCCTTTTAACCTGCTTAACTATGCTTTTGGTCTAACTCAAGTTTCTCTGCGGGACTATTGTTTGGCATCTTGGATTGGCATGATGCCAGGTACAGTAATGTATGTATATCTGGGTTCCTTAGCTGGAAGTTTGGCAACTTTGGGCACAGAAACTGGCTCCCGTACCACGGGAGAATGGGTTCTCTACGGAGTTGGTCTAGTCGCCACAGTTGCTGTAACTATTTATGTTACTAAAATTGCCAAAACAGCTTTACAAAATAAAATATCTTAGAGGGTATCTATAAAATAAAATCAGGACTTACGCAAAGGTACTATGTATAGAGTTAAAAAACTGTTGCGCAATAGTTTTGAGAGCTATATATAGCGCCTCTGCGTAAGTCCTAAAAATATTAAGTCTTTAATTTAGTAGACCGACACACCTATAGCGGTTTTCAAGAAGATGGAACAAACTCCTAAGAACAAAAAACCTTGTAGAGACCTTCCATGGAACGTCCCTACTACTTTGGTATACCTAAGTGAAAACTGCTATAAAATGGTGCGTTACGACGGATTACTAAATCCCTTTCATCGTCTCAATTTAAGCCGTCTAACGCACCCTACTGGTTTGTTTCTACTGTATTGTTTCATCTTAAATGGTGCGTTAGGGAGTAGGGGAGTGGGGGAGTAAGGTAGGGACGTTGCATAAGGGCGTCCGTACGAGAGAAGGACTTTTGTTGGGTTTTGTTCCATGCTGCGCAACGAAGTTCGCGTTACATGTCGCGTTAGCGAAACAACCCAACCTACATTTATTGCACTAAGTATTAAAATAATTAGATGAAAGTTAGACATAACTAAATATTTATTGTGATATACTGGATTAATGTCTAACTTATTAACAGTATCTCAAGCAGCAGAACTGCTAGGAGTTTCAACAAAAACAATTAGACGATGGGAAACTGAAGGACGGATAAAATCAATCCGTACCGAAGGTGGTCATCGACGATTTACTGTATCTAACTTAATCGGTAACAAACAAGATAATTCTTTAACCGTTGCCTATGCCAGAGTTAGTAGCTACGACCAAAAAGATGACTTAGAACGCCAAAAAATAGTTTTAGAAGCATATTGTGCTAAACAAGGTTGGTCTTTTGAAGTTATATCAGACTTAGGTAGTGGTTTAAATTATCGTAAAAAAGGACTGATTAGGTTAATAAAACTGATATGCTCAGAGCAAGTAGAACGATTAGTCTTAACTAATAAAGACAGACTGCTGAGATTTGGTAGTGACTTGATATTTACTTTGTGTGAAATATTTGGTACAGAAATAGTAATTATTAATCGTTCCGAGGATTCTACCTTTGAAGAAGTTTTAGCTCCAGATGTACTCGAAATAATTAGAGTATTTTCTGCTAGACTTTATGGTTCTAGAAGTAACCAAAACCAAGAAATTGTCAAACAATTAAAGGAAGTAGCAGNCTGAGATTTGGTAGTGACTTGATATTTACTTTGTGTGAAATATTTGGTACAGAAATAGTAATTATTAATCGTTCCGAGGATTCTACCTTTGAAGAAGTTTTAGCTCCAGATGTACTCGAAATAATTAGAGTATTTTCTGCTAGACTTTATGGTTCTAGAAGTAACCAAAACCAAGAAATTGTCAAACAATTAAAGGAAGTAGCAGACAAATTAAAATAAAATTTTTTCAAAGCAGGTGGACGAAAAGCAACAAACCTAAATAGTGAGTTTTGGGAATATCGCATTATTGCAGTTGCCCAACATCCGGAGGATGTCAAAATTAGAAAAATTTGATGGCAGTTAGAAAAGATACAATATACCAGAAATTTCTTTCACCATTGGTCAACAACTTTTTGATTGACCAAGAAGCTATGAAACGGTTCCGCAGTAGTATAGATTGGGAGACTCAAAGCGATCGCTTCACCAATCCTACCGTAGTTTATCCTGAATATTATACCTCTGGAAATTTTCACGGTATTGAAGGAGGTTATCTAACTATAGGTGCAGCAGTTACTTATGACCCTATTACCCAGTATGCTTTGCCTCCTAATGAAACTTGGGTGAGAAAATCTTTAGTTGATGCAATTCAGGTTAGACCAAGACGTATACTAGACTTAGGATGTGGCACAGGTTCTATGACCTTGATGCTGAAACAGACATTTCCCCAAGCAGAAGTTATTGGTATAGACTTATCACCGTATATGCTTGTCTGTGCAGAAGCTAAAGCCAAAACAGCAGGGTTAAATATTCAGTGGCGACATGAAAATGCAGAAAAAACAGGATTTCCAGATGCTTCCTTTGATTTAGTAACGATGGCCTTATTATTCCATGAAACTCCACCACAAATATCAAGAGGCATCTTACAGGAAATTTTTCGACTATTAATAGTTGGAGGCCAAGTTGTGATTCTGGACGGCAACCAAAAAACTTTACGACAAAGTGACTGGCTGACAGAAATCTTTGAGGAACCTTATATTAAGTCTTATGCTAAAGGTAATATTGATGCTTGGTTAGGGGCTGCGGGATTTGGTGCAGTGGAAACTCAGGATATATGGTGGTTCCATCAGGTCAGTAGTGGGGTTAAGCCACTTTTAGATCGAGATGAGATTATACCAGAATTAAAGCATAATCTACCAAATTGGGATAATGATAGTGGTAATTTTCCTGCTCCTGCTTATTAGAGCAATTAGCATTTATTAAGTTCATAAGCAAAATTAATTACACATCCTATTTATTTTCTATTCTCTGTTTCCTATCTCAACTAGAAAACTCCTAAAAGTACAACTACTTACAACAATATTATGACCAAAAAATTAGGTCAATAACCTCCTCTTAGATATGGGATGAAAAAAATAAACTTTAGTATTTTAAGGTAAGCATTTCCTGCGGAATGCGGAGCAAACAGCTATTAGCTGTCAGCCATCAGCTCTCTTTAAGGACAGTTTTTCAATTAAAATAGACCTTAAGAGCAAGAGAAACAGCTTTTGTAGTAAGACAATTAATAAAGCTTTTCTTGTCAACTAAAACCAATAGCTGATAGCTGACGGCTGACGGCTGAATGCTTACATTTTAAGCCTCTAGTTTAAGCAAGTTTAAGCAAGAGGTACTTGTTAACTGAGTAAGCATTTCCTGCGGAATGCTGCGCAAACAGCTATTAGTAATTAGCTCTTCCTACGGAATGCTACGCAAACATATTTTTAATGAATGAACTAAGAATTCCTTTGATTTATAGTATATTTTTAACCAAAAAATTGATACATAAAAACGAAGAATTTGGGTTTTAAACTCATACAATTCAAGGGGTTAAAAGCTGATAGCTGACAGCTGACGGCTGAATGCTTACTTAACTGATAACTAATAACTGATAACTGAAATGACTCTCAAAGCTGTTTTGTTCGATTTTAATGGTGTGATTATTAATGATGAATTTCTGCACGAAAAATTAATAGAACAAGTGCTACTTGATGAAAATCTGCTGCTTAAACCAGGAGAATATCACAAATTTTGTTTAGGAAGAAGTGATCGTGCTTGTTTGAAAGATATATTAGCCCAAAGAGGTAGATATGTAAATGAAGGGTATTTAGAACAGTTAATCAAACGCAAAACTCTAGCTTATCAACAACAGTTAGAAAGTATTGAAGAGTTACCAATTTATTCAGATACGGTAGATTTTATTTATCGGGTTTCTCAAGCTAATTTGAAGATGGCTGTGGTTACTGGTGCTATGCGAGGCGAAGTAGAATTAGTTTTAAATAAAGCTAATTTAGCTGATTATTTTCCGGTAATTATTGGTGGAGATGATGTTAAGGCCAGTAAACCAAAGCCTGATGGTTATTTGTTAGCTGTAGATACTTTAAATCAACAATATACAGACATTAATCTCCAGCCTTCAGAATGTTTAGTAATTGAGGATACTTTTTCGGGTATTGAAGCTGCTAAACTGGCTGGCATACCTGTGGTTGGTGTTGCTCATACTTATCCTTTTCATATGCTGCAACGTTTGGCTAATTGGTGTGTAGATTATCTTTCCGATTTAGAATTGGACAGAATACAAAGGGTGGCTCAAGAAATTATATGATGTCCGGATAATAATGTGAAGTCAGAAGTTCAATTCAGAGGTGGTGAAAATTGGTAACTGAAATGATTAGTTATTTATAACTATTCAACCAGACATGATAT
>NZ_LGSU01000797.1 GCF_002260545.1 Hydrocoleum sp. CS-953
AACGCTGAAGCCTAAGGACCATGATAGCAAATAAGAACGTCCAACCAGTTACGAGCGGTATGGTCTCTTTCAAAGAAAATTCGGAAGTCAGCTAAAAGGGTTTTAAACATAAAAATTGACGATTTTTAATTCAGTAGGTTAGTTCAGATTATATTTTAATCTGAATCAAATTAGTTGTTTAAATGTGCGTTCAAATACTACTAAAATACTACTATTATGTCTTTATTTCCAATCAAAAAAGTATAGTATTGATATTTAGTTAGTTAATGACGAGTATCTTTATTTTACAGTTAATCAAATTAATATAACTTTTGGCTGAATATATCATTATAATTTGCTGAATATATCATTTTATATGATACTGGAATCTGAATCAAATTAGTTGTTTAAATTTACCTCAAAATACTACTATTATGTCTTTATTTCTGATAACTATGGTATTGATATTTAGTTGGTTAGTGACGAGTGTCTTTATTTTGGAACCAATGGACTTAATACAATGGCTACATATTCCCCAGTGGTTATGTCTATCAGTAATTTTCCTAGTTATTTCTTGGTGTTTAGGAGATTAATGGTCAATCTAGCAGAGCCACTCTACTTTTTATGTCGGCTTTTCATGTCGGCGAGGGGTTGAAGTGGGAAGTTGTTCAATAGCAAACAACCGCTTTTTCTCCTGAATAAAGAAAGGCTTTCAACCTTAATTATTTGGTAATTTGTATTACTATTAATCATGGTATTGCAGACAGATAATAAAATATTTCAAATATAGTCTCTAAGTATTACAAGATTCAACTATTCTTTTTTTCTCCTAACTATTGGCAATTATTCAATAATTACCAAATTCGGAAGTCTAAAGCCTGCCCTTGGATAGGGGATGAAAAAAATATTCAACTCAGTATTTTAAGCCTCCGACTAAACTTGGAGATACTGATAACTGTTGAGCTGCGCGACATGAATGCGGAGCATTCCCTATAGGAAAAAACGCAGTTCCGACCATAAGAGGCTAACTGATCGCTGAAATGACCTACCCTGTAATAATAAATACTCCATCTAAATCACAATTCAATTCTTAACCTTAAAACCTTATTTATAAATCAAGAAATCATGGTGCGCGAATTTTCTTTTTCTTTTGGGTTCCGAAAAATAGAAGAGAATAACCCCTCATATAACAAATATCAGTCAGGCTTAATCTACCGAGCAATTGTCATAATGTTATTGACCACAATTATTATTGGTCTACAGGTAACTCGTCTAGCCCAACTACAATTAATTCAAGGTAAACAGAATAGGGAACGAGCAGAAAAAAACCGCATTCGACGTATTCCAGTATCCTCTAATAGAGGACTAATTCTAGACCGCGATGGCAAGCCCTTTGCATCTAACCGTCTCACCCGTTCCATATACTTATGGCCGAGAGAACAACCAAAAGAACAATGGACAATTACCGCAGCCAAACTCAGCCCCATAATTAATATACCAGCCAACAAAATTTTTGAAAAAGTAGAACAGGCTATTACTTCAGGAGAAAGGAATGTAAATCTTACCTCTCAAGTTAGTCGTGATACTTTTGTCAGTTTACAAGAAAGGGCTGGAGAATTTCCTGGTGTAGAAGTCAGAGCTGAATCAACTCGTTATTATCCTCATGGACAATTAGCATCCCATATCATCGGATACCTTGGNATACCAGCCAACAAAATTTTTGAAAAAGTAGAACAGGCTATTACTTCAGGAGAAAGGAATGTAAATCTTACCTCTCAAGTTAGTCGTGATACTTTTGTCAGTTTACAAGAAAGGGCTGGAGAATTTCCTGGTGTAGAAGTCAGAGCTGAATCAACTCGTTATTATCCTCATGGACAATTAGCATCCCATATCATCGGATACCTTGGTGAAGTTACATCAGCAGAACTAGAAGCTAACCCAGAATATCAAATGAGAATGATGGTTGGTAGGATAGGAGTTGAAGCTAGTGCTAATGATCTACTAGCAGGAAAATGGGGTCAGCGTCTGATAGAAGTCAATGCCCAAAATCAGGAAATAAGAAAATTTGAAGGAGAAGAGCCTCAAGGTGGAAAAACTATAAAGTTAACCCTCGATCTAGACCTTCAGAAAATAGCAGAAAAAGCTTTGGGTTTTCGTAAAGGGGCAGTAGTTGTTCTAGATGTCAATACAGGGGAAGTTTTAGCAATGGCAAGTTATCCTAGATTTAACCCCAATTTCTTTATAGAACCCATGTCTGAAGAAAAATGGCAAAGTCTTCATAGTCAAGAACAGTCATTTGTGAATCGAGCGCTCCAAGGTTATCCCCCAGGTAGCACATTTAAAATAGTTACTTCTGCTGCTGCTATGGGGTCTGGCAAATTTTCTCCTTATTCAATTATCCAAACCTCTGACTCCATTTATATTGGAGGTATTCGTTTTCAGGAACATAGTGGGGGATATGGTCCTATTGGTTTTAGAACTGCATTAGCTTATAGTAGTAATACCTTTTTTTATAAGTTGGGTGTGAGTATTGGTCATGCAGAAATAGGGAAATGGGCATATAAACTTGGTTTAGGAGGCAAAAATTTAAACCTTCTGGGGATACCTGCTACATATAATGGTCTGATTCCTACTGAAGAAGATAAACGGCAAATTTATAATGATGCCTGGTATTTGGGTGATACAGTGACTATGGCAATTGGTCAAGGTCTGGTTTTGGCCACACCCTTAGAATTGGCAGTAGCAGCAGCAACAATAGCTAATGGCGGGAAAGAGGTTAAGCCTCATTTGTTGGCCGATGAAACTAACTCTCCAGAGATTAAACCTATCCCTACAGGATTGAAACCTGAATATGTGAATATGATCAAAGAAGGGATGATTGATGTTGTTTATTATGGTACGGGACGCTCTCTTAATGATGGTACGATTCCACTTACAGGAGGAAAAACAGGTACATCAGAACTAATTGGACAAAAGTCTCATTCCTTGTATGTGGGTTTTGGGCCAGCCGAACAGTCAAAAATAGCGATCGCTGTGATTATTGAAAATGGCGGTTTTGGTTCTGTGGCTGCAGCTCCAGTTGCTAAACAGGTTTTTCAAACTTATTTTAGGAAGTATAGTCAATAATTAATTATTAATTATTAATTATTAATTATTAGGGTTTGCTGAAAAAGTATGAGTGGTTAGGGTAGGAGTTAGGAGTTAGAATNTCAATAATTAATTATTAATTATTAATTATTAATTATTAGGGTTTGCTGAAAAAGTATGAGTGGTTAGGGTAGGAGTTAGGAGTTAGAATAAATAGGGGTTATAGAGTAGCTAGCAGTAAGAATAGTCCCTTAATTTTTTGTAAGCATTCAGCCGTCAGCTATCAACTATCAGCTTCATTACTTTTAAAAAAGGAAAAAGCAGTTGAGATTTTCAAAGAATTAAAAGTATTGGTCAAAGTCTATTAGCTAACCTTAATAGTCTAGTCTATATAGCTAAATTGTTTATTTAAAAGCTGAGAGCTGACTGCTAGTAGCTGAATGCTTACAATTTTTCTGCTGTAGTGAGTATTAAAGGCGCACTTTTCAAACCTGAATGACCTAAAAACTTACACTTTTTAAGAATCTAAAAAGGCTAAAACGTTTATCAAAAAAAAATGGGTCGCTCAACCCCACTTCGATCAGCGAAATGTTTTTGGAGCGGGGTAGAAATCCCAGTTACAAAAACAACGGCGTTGGTAAATCAATAGATGAAACTTTAAAAGTAATCTGTTTCTAATACCTCTAAATATTTAACCAGAGTAAGTAATGGGTATCACCCATAGTAGAAAGAAAATCATCCCACCAATTACCAATGCCAAAACAACTGTCAGATGTATGTCTTAAATTCTGTTTTCTTACGGCTTCCTCAGGAAATGGGAACCTCAGAATTAAACACTCGCTTCTGACTTCTGAGTTCTGACTTTGTTAATTGTCAATCGCTTTTTTCTCCATGATATAGAGAGGCTTTATACCTTAATTTTCCGGTCAAGCTAAATTGAAGAAAGGGAAAAAGGAAGAGCGAAGAAATATTGAAGAAAAAAAGTTCAATATATAAAAATTTTCTTCTTTTGCAGCGAGAATATTTTTTCTGTTGGGAATGCTGCACAAAAAAGTTTCGTCTTGTTGCCTATTCCTACTCCCTACTTCCTATTCCCTAAATTTTTTATTTTGGCATTGAAGAAATACCTTTGAACAATAATATCAATCCGCCAACTAAAATTGTTATCGCTACACCACCAATCAATAAATCAAGCAAACCAGTATTTTCCATAATTAAATTAAATTTAGGGAATAGGAAAGTAAGCTTTCAGTCGTCAGTCATCAGCTATTGCTTTTTTTTAGATAAAAACTTGATTTTCAACCGCCCTTAAAAGCGGGGTATTATTGCTGAGAGCTGACTGCTAATAGCCTGAATGCTTACACAGGAAATAGGTGAAGAAACAATTATTTGTTACCTCTAATTCAGCATAACTTTAGGAGTATTAATACTCATATCAAATCCGTTTAATTCAGTCTAAAAAAATTTTCCATTTTCAGCTATTACCATATTTGTAGATATCTCCATCTCCCCACCCTCCCCACACTCTTTCTCTAATTACCGAAAAATCAAGGTATAAAGCCTCTCCTTTCAAGGAGAAACAAAAAAAATATTCCTTTTATTCAATCCTATCCGTTTTAGGGAGAGGTAATTATCAATTATCCATTATCAATTATCAATTATTGAA
>NZ_LGSU01000798.1 GCF_002260545.1 Hydrocoleum sp. CS-953
GCAATTTCAATCTGACGTAGGCAGAAGCCAATCAGAGCAAATGCACCGTGTAGAGCAGTAAATGACCAAAGGCCACCAATTTGACACCAACGTGCAAAGTCCCACTGAGCTTCTGGACCCCAGAGGAATAATAGAGAATGTCCCATACTATTTGCAGGGCTGCTAACTGCAACAGTTAAGAAGTTACAGCCTTCTAAGTAAGAACTAGCTAATCCGTGGGTATACCAGGAAGTAACAAAGGTTGTTCCAGTTAACCAAGCTCCAATAGCCAAGAAAGCACATGGAAATAAGAGTATACCAGACCAGCCTACGAATACAAATCTATCGCGTTTGAGCCAATCGTCGAGGACATCAAATGGTCCTCGTTGAGATTGTGGGCGTCCCACTGCTACAGTCATTACAGAATTCTCCAAATAATTATGATAACTACGGCTTGTTTAATGTTTTTTCTCAATCAGTATCTATATAATAATATAGTCTTCTACTTAAGCAGAATTATGAGAAGTTTTATAAACATTGTTTAGTTTTATTACCGTGATTTTCATTATAGAGGTAATTCTTGATCGGGGCAACCAGAAAAATGAGTTTTTCCAGACATTATTTTCTTAGATTTTAGATTTTTAACTGCCCATGTCAATTCGCCATACAACCTCGTCAATCAAGAGCAAGTTGAAAATGTTGTAAAATTCACATAGAATTCAAGAAATACCTAGGATAGGGTATATCGTGGTAAAAATGTATGTTGAGAGGTAAACAGCTTTTGAAGCAAGAAGCCCTATCCGCAAGGTTAGAAATTTCTCGTTATACTGCTTGGAGTTAAAACTGGAGAAAGTTACCCTTCAAGCTCACTAATAATTTAAAGATGTTTACTATTGACATAATTGTGAAGTACACCCCTGTGCCATTTTCAGTACAACGTAAGTCCGCTGAGGATGCTGAGGCTGTTTATCAACAAGTTCTTGAGTCTATTCGCTCTGGAAACCCTCAAGTTTTAGAACTTACTTGTGAGAAAATGCCTGAGAAAAAGATTGCTGTAGTCATCAGTGAAGTTTCTGGTGTTCAAATTTCCCAGAAATCTGGTGCTGCTGCTACTGGAAGACCACCTGGTTTTGTCGCTCTACCCAATGAAGCCAAAGGATAAAACTATTAAAGTTACTGATCCAGCAATTTTAGTAGAGGATATTTGTTTTAATTGGCCTAACGGCAGCCAAGTATTACGCTCTTGTTCTCTACAAGTACCCAAGGGAGAGTTTTGGATGCTCTTGGGTACTAATGGCAGTGGTAAATCAACTTTGTTAAGATTATTGGCCAAACTTTTGTCTCCTCAGTCTGGAACAATTCATTTTGAAGGGCAAATAGGTTTTGTTTTCCAAAATCCTGACCATCAACTTGTGATGCCTACAGTAGGAGCAGATGTGGCTTTTGGCTTAGTTGAAGAGAAACTGTCTCAACTTCAAATTCGTAATCGGGTAGAAGATGCCTTGAGTGCCGTAAATTTATTAGAATTACAACGCCGACCTATATATGCTTTGAGTGGGGGACAAAAACAAAGAATTGCTATTGCTGGTGCTATTGCCCGCAATTGTGACATCTTACTTTTGGATGAACCTACAGCTTTACTTGACCCAGATAGTCAATTAGATTTGGTCAGTCAAGTTCAAAGTTTGGTCAAAAAGCGAGGTATTACTGCTATGTGGGTTACTCATCGCTTAAATGAGTTGGATTATTCTGATGGAGCATTTCTCTTAGATAAAGGCCAAGTAGTAGATCAAGGTAGTCCTGAACTTTTGAAGCAACGTTTAATTAGAGATTCATCTTAAGCGATCGCCTCTGGACTAAGCCTTTAAGTTTAAACTTTAGGATGTTAGGAATATTAGGTGTTGATGATTCTAGGTAAGTAGTTCAACAATCTAATAATTAATAATTAATAACTGGACAGTAAAAAGTTTTTGTATTCATAAAACATTTGGTTTCATGTGACAAAATGATCCAGATTCGACTGTCTCGTAAATGGCGAGCGAGCATTGAAGAATTTTGTCAAAAGTAGCCCTGACATACTTTTGGCTAAAATATACTTCCTCTGTTCGGCAAGTGTCAGTAAAACTATCTGTTCACTCGGATAACCATTGGAGGGTAAAGTACGAAACTAACGAGGAAAATCCTTTCATAAAGTGATAGGCATTTCTAGACTAAGTAGTTAATAATTACCTCTTCTTATATATAAGAGGATAGAGCAAAAGGATTTTTTTCCTTAAAAGGAGAGGCTTTATACCTTTATTTTTCGGTAAAACAAATTAATTGTATATTTTGATGGTTAGGCGAATAGATAGGAAAAATTATTTTTAGCACCACTATTGCTGTATACAAGTATATTTTTAGGTAATCCTGTATATGTGTATATGTATAGTCATTTNAAATTAATTGTATATTTTGATGGTTAGGCGAATAGATAGGAAAAATTATTTTTAGCACCACTATTGCTGTATACAAGTATATTTTTAGGTAATCCTGTATATGTGTATATGTATAGTCATTTCAGTTTAGATTGAGAGGAGAATTAATTACTGTGAAAGAGTTTCAGCCGAAAAAGTATTTCATCCTTATTTTGAAATGACTATAGTAATTTATTGTGGACGCAGGCAACTGCTTCAGAAGGCAACAAACAACAGAAAATATATCTAATTCCTAGTTTTAGAGGAATAGTATTTTCTAGCCCACTTAATTAAAAAAAAAATCACTACTTATACACCATTACAATTTTTTATTCCCTACTTCCTACTTACAAATGTTAAATTAATTTTTAACAGGTTACTTACTATTCAGATAGATTGAGATGACGAAAAATCTTTTGGGTAAAGTTGCCTTAGTCACCGGAGCAACTAGAGGTATTGGTAAAGGTATTGCTATTGGTTTAGGGGAAGCAGGAGCAACTATTTATATTACAGGACGGTCACTTAATACTAATACGATTTCTAGTGACAATGTTTCTGGAACACTTTTAGAAACCAAACAAGAAGTTGAAAAAGTAGGTGGTATCTGTATTCCTATTCAAATAGACCATAGTGATGATGAGCAGGTAAAGTTACTATTTGAACGTATTGAAACCGAACAAAATGGGCAACTTGACTTATTAGTAAATAACGTTTTTTCTGGAGTAGGAGCGATCGCTAATGCCTATGGTCAACCATTTTGGAAAAACACTCCGAGTCTTTGGGATGCTATTAATAATGTTGGTCTGCGTAGCCATTATATAGCAAGTGTTTTTGCTGCTCGTTTAATGATTCAGCGTCAAAAAGGACTTATTTGTACTATTTCCTCTTGGGGAGGACTGTCTTATATTTTTGGGGCTGCTTATGGAGTGGGAAAAGCGGCCTGTGACCGTTTGGCAGCAGACATGGCAGTAGAATTAAAACCCGACAATATCACATCAGTTTCCATTTGGCCAGGAATTGTCGGCACGGAACATATGTTGGAATTTGCTGAAGGTTTGAATAATCAGGATGATATTCAATCTCAAGATGTTACTTTCAGGGATAATTACAATTGGGAAACACCTTTGTTGACTGGAAGAGTTATTGCTTCTTTATTAGAGCAAAAAAATACCATAAATTTAACAGGAAAAGTACAAATTGTAGCTGAATTAGCTCAACAGTATAGAATAGTTGATGAAGATGGTAAACGCCCAGTTTCATTACGTTCTCTTCGTTTTATAGTACCTAATGCTATCCCTGGCTTGAGAAAATATGCTTGGCTTATTCCTGACTTTAAAATTCCTTGGTTTATCTTACAATGGAGAATGCTTCAATCTCCTAAAATTTAATCAATTTATTCAACTCTGATTAAAATAATTAAGTAATTAACCAAAATTAATTTGACTATACTTAGCTCTACTTACTTACTTAAACAGGACTTACGCATAGGTGCTAGATATAGAGTCAAAAAACTATAACGTTATAGTTTTGAAAACTAGATATGGTCTTTGCGTAATATCATTTCCGCTAGCATCGGTATTGTATAGCAAAGTTAGGGAACACTTAACTGGGAACAGGGAACAGGTAGCAAGGCTTAATATCAAGAAAAAAACTTAAATTTCCTGTAGATATTTAGGCTTGGGTTTACACAAAGGATATAAACGGACATGATATAAGTCCTATTAAAGTCTACAAGTAGATTTTTTCCCTTATTGAATAATTAATAATTATTNCTAGCATCGGTATTGTATAGCAAAGTTAGGGAACACTTAACTGGGAACAGGGAACAGGTAGCAAGGCTTAATATCAAGAAAAAAACTTAAATTTCCTGTAGATATTTAGGCTTGGGTTTACACAAAGGATATAAACGGACATGATATAAGTCCTATTAAAGTCTACAAGTAGATTTTTTCCCTTATTGAATAATTAATAATTATTAATTTTAATTAAATAATTAAGCTTTATTAGCCTGTCCTTTCAAGGAAAAAAAGTGGTTGTTTAGCTAACACACAACTATCCTACGGAATACTCCGCAAAAGTTTTTCATGTCGGGCAGCGTTAACGTTTGCGAAGCATTCCGTCAGGAAAGTTGTGCGGAACGCTAAACGCCATATCCAATCGACCAGACCAAGAGGAAAGTGCTAGCATATTTCCTTATATTCAATCTAATGGTTTTAACTAGAGGTAATTATTAATTATCAATTATCAATTATCAATTATCAATTATCAATTATCAATTATCAATTATCAATTATCAATTAT
>NZ_LGSU01000799.1 GCF_002260545.1 Hydrocoleum sp. CS-953
GTTTGAACCAGAGGTAATTATTATCCATTAATAAAAACCTATTTAGGATTGCTATACTATTAACTAATTAAACAACTGATTCTATTTTCTGACACAAGCTTTCCAGATAGAATGCTGTTTTTTCTACATCATTAAAATCGAATTTACTAACAGTAGCTTCATATTGCAGATAATTGATAATTTGTTCGGGAAATTTTTCTGGTACTAAATCTTCGGGATGAGTAATTTTAACAATTCCCATTTGTTCCAATTTCCGTACCCGCATAGTTTGTTCTTGGTCTCCATTTCCTGTAAAAGCCATCATCATTGCTCGAACACCAGTCATTAATATATTCATGGTTGTGTTATACCCTGACATACTAATTGATAGTTCGGAATTCTCCATATAATTCAGTAAGTGGGGTGTATAACGTTGAATATTAATATTAGTTTTACCTGTTCCTAAATCTTGCAGTTTTTCCAAACTTCTTGAGGAACAAAAGGTCTGTTCAATAATTAATAATTAATAATTACCTCTTCTTAAAAAGAAGAGGATTGGTTCAGAGGAACTTTTTTTGTCCCTGAAAGGAGATGCTTTAAACCTTAATTTTTCGGTAAACATTTGAATCTGATGAGGTAAACTTTCTTTTAAAATAGGAGCAGTTTTAACTATACATTCTAGCAGTTCATGTCCGAATCTACCACCACCAACACTAACTAAAATTAATGGTTTTTTCTCTTGAATTTTAGTCCTAGTTTCACAATCAACTCTAGGAACTTTTTGAGCAACATATCCTGTATAATGCACCTGACAATTTAAGTCATTGACACGAGAAAAAGTCTCTTCTAACCGAATAAAATTTGGGTCGCTATGAACCAATAACATATCAAAGTATTTATTGATTAATTTACAAACTTTTTCTTCATGGCGTGCCTGATTTTGTTTAGGTACTACAATATCTCGCAAACTACTTACTACTTTTGTTCCTATTTTATTTGCTTGTTTTATCACAGGAATTAATTCTGGAGAAAACCTTCTTCTGCCAAAAGGAAATAACTCAATTATCAGGATATCAGGTTGTAATCCATCCAATATTTCCAGCAACTAATTTTTCCTGGCTTCTAGCACTTATTCTACAGTTTAAAACTCATCAGGAATCAAAAGTTTCTCAAATTATGGATCGGTTTTAATCTCAGGAATATTTACCATTTCCACGCTGTTTGGGATAGGGAATTATTTTATTACTTCACCACCATTGATAAAACAAACATGGAATTTTCTTTCCAAACTTTTGACAATTTTCATGCTTATAATTAGATGCCCGATACCTAGAAGGTGTTGGCAGTAAAACATTACTTTTTTCATTAAATTAATACCTCCATTTTTTGATATTTGCTGTAATTTACTTGACAGGTAATTATTGGCTAAAGTTCCGGATAAATTATCGAAAAAAAAGACCTATTTTTGACTTGCTACTAATGGTTGTGCATCAGGATAATTATAAGCAATGTAGCTGTAATTAGTAGATGTTTCTCTGTAAAGTAACTTGTAAGTCAAGTCAACAATTCGGGGTAATGCGTCCAAATCTAAGTTAAAGAATTTAGGTTGATTTTTAGCAGTATTATTAAGTTTTTCTAGAACTGCTGCCATCAAATTTTCTGGATTTAATAAGTCGGGATGGATTGCCTTGAGTAAACCTACTTTATCCATAGATTCAGCACGAATAAACTGTTCTTTAACTGGCTTAGTTCTCGGCACAATAACTGCTGGTTTTTCCAAGGATAAAATTTCACAAACTGTATTATATCCACCCATAGAAACAATAGTATCCGCAGCATTAATATAGCTTGTTAATTCATCGGTAAACTCGATAATTTTCACATTAGAATACTGTCTTGCTTTTTCATAGAGTTCTTGTTGCTTTTCCTGTGGCATTTCAGGACCACAAATAATTAAACTCGTAATTTTATCTTGTTTTGCTAAATAATATAATCCTGAAATATAGTTGTAAATCAAATAATAACCATCGGCACCACCCCCTGGAGTTACTAACACAAATTGTTCGTCATAATTAATATTTAATTCTTGCCGTATTTCGTCATTATTTTTTCGTTCTGCTCTACGACGAATGTAACCGCAATGCTTGACTTTTTCTGAAATTTTAGCAGGAAATTTATATTCTTTGGTAATGTCAAAAACTTCCTGCATACCAACTACCCAAACTTGGTCGTAAAATAACTCAATTCCTTTATAGTATCCCTTTTTTTTCCATTCTGCGATTGTTTTTTCAGGAGTATCGAGTATATCTCTGAGCAATAGCACTACTTTAGGATAGTAATCAGAATTTTTAATATACTCTAGAGTATCTCTCAACTCTTCTTGCAAACCATAAGGTTTTTTATCTACTAAAATAACATCTGGTTTGAAATTTATTGTTGTTATTTTAATTAACTCAGAACGCAGTTTAAAAGTTTCTTCTGTTTCAGTTCCCAGATATTTAACTGCGAGTTCACCATACTCATTTCTACCAATACATGGAAGCTTAATGTAATCAAGTCCCTTTGGTATCCGAAAACTATGCACTACTGGCGAACTACATATAAGCAATATTGATAGTTGAGGAATTGCCTCTAGTAAGTATCGGCAAATTGTTAGCATTCTACATAGGTTTCCCAAACCATAAGTATCATGGGAATAAACCATTATCTTCATCGAGACTTACCTCATTTTTTGGTTAAAGGTTAAATACTTAATAAATAATAGACAATAGTTAACAACGGGAAAAGTTCTATGGAACCTTCCTCCAAAAATATTTTTTGATCGCAGCACTTACCTAAGGACACTAATTAGGGTTTGCTGAAGTGGGGAGGGTGGGAAGTATGGGAAGTTTAGGAGGTGTGGGGATACAGAGAAAGTAGAAGGAATAAAGTAGAAGGAATAATTTTCCCTTGATTTTTCTGTACTTTTCTGCCTTTTATCCTAACTTTTTGAGCGTTTTCAACTGAAAACCAGGCACTTTTTCAAGGCCATAAAAAGGCTCAAACCTTTATCTGTCATCCTTACAGATTAATTAGCAGAGCAATAATTATATTGACAATATCTAGCTAAAACACAGTAGGGACATTTCACACATTGTTCCTGAAATCTACCCAAATGAAAACCCCTGTAAACTATATTTCTCCTGGTAGTTCTCAACTTTTGTAAAAAATAACCTAGAGGTCTATCCAAGTCAAGTCCTCTAGGTTATTTGTTGAAATTAGAGCAAATTTTTTTTATTCAACCGTATGTCCAGAATTAGTAATTACTTTCTTAATGGACTCTTCAGATGCTTTAGCTTCTACTGTAACTATCTTTTGCTCCACATCCACTTGGACATCAGCTTCAGACTCAAGATTTTTGATTGCTTTAGTAATAGTATCTGCACATCCACCACAAGCAATAGATGGAACTTTTAATTGCATTGTCATATTAAAAATTAGTAAGCTTACTAGAAATTTTTAATCAGTATAGCAGTAGTTATCAATTTCTGGAATTAGGATTAATAATTGGATTTTACCAAGCCGATTTTTTTCCTCCGCTTTGCCACAAACTGAGTTTCTCAACTTTGGCTTTTTCCTAATTCTAATTCCCTTTTTTTATTCAACTTTAACTATAAAGACTAGCAACATATTCTCCATAACCATTGTAAAGTAAAGTCGGACGTTTTTCCCAAGACCAACTCGCACCTTCACTTAATACCCTTTCATTTGCTTGTGACCATCGAGGATGGGGAACTTCAGGATTAACATTGGCTTCAAAACCATATTCATTAGGTATCAAAGTATTCCAAAAAGTTGCAGGTCTTTTTTCTACAAACTCAATTTTTACTATTGATTTTGCTCCCTTAAAACCATACTTCCAAGGAATAACTTCTCTCAAAGGCGCTCCATTTTGTTTTGGTAATGACTTACCATACATTCCCATAGCAAAAAAAGCTAATTCATTAGCCATTTCATCTATTCTTAAACCTTCAGTATAAGGCCAAGGATAACCATTAGCCCAAAAACCAGGACCTTTAGTAATTTCTGAATCGTAAAAAGATGTAAAACGAACATATTTAGCTTTTGATGTTGGCTCCACATCTGCCATTAATAACTTCATAGGAAAACCAATCCAAGGTACCACCATTGCCCATGCTTCAACACACCGAAACCGATATACTCTTTCTTCTAGAGGAAACTTTTTTTGTAGTTCATCTATGTCATAAATACGAGAATTTTTGACTAAACCTGTAACTTCAACTTTCCAATTTTCAGTAGGTAAATTTTGAGCATTTTCCCAAATAGATTTAGTACCGCCAAATTCATAGAAATTGTTATATTTTGTCGCTAAAGCTTCGTCAGTTATTGGTCGATCAACTTTAGCAAAATTGGAATTAGGTGTAAATTTGCCAATAGTTGGTAAAGTTGCTGCTCCAGAAATTAAAGATGTTTTTGAGTTCCCACCACAACTTGTCAGAGTAGATAAAGCAGTAGCACTCAAACCAGCACCAATTAAATTTTTCATAAACCGACGGCGGTTTAAATAAACCTTTTCTGGAGTAATTTCTTTTTCAGGAATTTCCCAAGACTTTTTGATCCGGATTAGTGGCATGATTAATTGTTAGTTACTATGAGGTTAAACTGAAATATCAAAAAATTCTGAATTTTTTATCTAGTTTACAATAAAAAAGTAATTCAAGAATTTAGAATTTAGAATTTAGAATGCAGAATTA
>NZ_LGSU01000008.1 GCF_002260545.1 Hydrocoleum sp. CS-953
ACTTAATTACACTATTTATCAACCTATGACTATATTATTTAATATTCAAGTAGTTAATAATAAATGTCAAAATATTTTACAAGAAAAACTATATCTTAATCCATCTTTATATAGAGATGAATATATTACTAGCACTGAAAAAAATAGATTTATTCGAGTTAATGCCCTTACTGGAAAAATTGAAATTTCTTATCAAGCAACCGTCAAATTATTTCATTATTATGCTTATTCTAGTAATATTCCAGAAGTTCCAGTTGCTAATTTACCTGTAGAAACAATTCCTTATCTTTATCCTAGTCGTTATTGTCAGTCTGATTTGTTATTTAGTTTAGCCAAATCAGAGTTTGGAAATTTAAACCCTGGTTATTCTAGAGTTATGATGATTTGTGACTGGATTTATGACAAAGTAAAATATTTATCTGGCAGTACAAACTCCCAAACTTCAGCTTTTGATACTGCTAGAGAAAGGACAGGAGTTTGTCGTGATTTTGCTCATTTAGGTATTGCTTTTTGTCGAGCATTAAATATTCCTGCTCGTTTTGTTTCTGCTTATGCTTATAATCTTAATCCTCCAGATTTTCATGCTTGTTTTGAAGCTTATTTAGGTAATCGTTGGTATTTGTTCGACCCGACTAAATTAGTACCACTTACAGGTATTATTAGAATTA
>NZ_LGSU01000080.1 GCF_002260545.1 Hydrocoleum sp. CS-953
ATCAATTATCAATTATCAATTATCAATTATCCATTATCAATTATCCATTATCCATTGGTAAAAATACAGTCTTACCACAAACACTTCAATTATAGACTAGGGGTCAACCCAACGCCCATCAGCTTTAATTAAATTAATCAATTCTTCAACTCCCTGAGATTCGGGGACTTTCTTAATTTCTTCCCGCCCACGATATAACGAGATATAACCAGCTTGCTTGCCTACATAACCATAATCTGCATCTGCCATTTCTCCTGGACCATTAACAATACAACCCATGACAGCAATATCTAATCCGGTTAGGTGTTTTGTTGCTTCTCGCACTTGATGCAGAACATCCTCAAGATTAAACAAGGTGCGACCACAGGAGGGGCAAGCTACATATTCTACCATTGTTTTCCGTAGACCTAAAGCCTGGAGAATACTGTAACAAACTGGAATCTCTTTTTCGGGTGCTTCAGTTAAAGATACACGAATTGTATCTCCTATTCCTTCTGCTAAAAGTGTGCCAATACCAGCAGTAGACTTAATTCGACCATACTCTCCATCCCCTGCTTCCGTCACACCTAAATGTAAGGGATAGGCCATACCTAGTTCATCCATCCGCTTCACCATCAACCGATAAGCAGCAAGCATTACTGGCACCCGTGAGGCTTTTAGAGAAATTACTATATTGTAGTAGTCTAAAGATTCACAAATTTTAATAAATTCTAGGGCAGACTCTACCATACCTTCTGGGGTATCCCCATAAGTAAATAGCATCCTTTCAGCTAGGGAGCCATGATTAACTCCTATACGCATAGCTTTGTCTTGGTCTCTGAGAGAGATTACCAGAGGTTCTAGGGTTTGGCGAATTTTATCACCTATTTCTGCAAATTCTGCTTGGGTATATTCGTTTCTAGCAGTTTGTGGCTTTTCAAATACATATAAACCAGGATTAATTCGCACTTTATCAACGTGCTTGGCCACTTCTAGGGCGATTTTCATGCCGTTATGATGAACGTCGGCAACCAGTGGGACTGGTTTGTAAGTTTCTGCTAATTTTTGTTTTATTTCTGCCAGAGATTTAGCATGGGCCATACTGGGAACAGTAACACGAACAATTTCGCAACCTATTTCATGTAAACGCCGAATAGCAGCTACGGAGCCATCAATATCAAGGGTATCTTCGTTGATCATTGACTGGACTACAACTGGATGGCCACCACCGATGGTTATATCACCTACTTTGACAGGGCGAGTGTTTCGCCGATGGATAGTGGTGTCAAAGGCNTCAATATCAAGGGTATCTTCGTTGATCATTGACTGGACTACAACTGGATGGCCACCACCGATGGTTATATCACCTACTTTGACAGGGCGAGTGTTTCGCCGATGGATAGTGGTGTCAAAGGCGGGTTGGTTTATAGGGGTTGTGGTTGGGTTTTCTAGAGTTTGCATAATATATCGTTATTTTTCTGTAGCGAACGGCTCAGTAGTATATTGTTTTCTATATTTTAGGTTGCCATATAATGGTCACTTATACTTTTCGCAAAAGTCAAAAATTACAAGTCAAAAGTTATTTTTGCTTATATTGGTTGAAAACTTTAACTAACAATAATTTCTAGCAATTACTTCCAAAGTAGAAGTTATCTATCAGATGATTTTTGGATTTTTAATTTTGAATGTGTTTCCTCAATTTGGATAAGGTAGCGATAATTAATAATGGATAATGGATAATTACCTCAAAAAAACCGTAACGGAATTGAATATAAGGATATAGCGATTCCTATATGAATTTAAAAATTCATGCTAAATAATCCAAATATAGCAAGCCTATTTTATTTGTGTATAAAAACCTTGCCGCTTTTAGGGAAAAATTAACTAGGAACAGGGAATAGGCAGAAGTTTCAAGTTTTTTATCTACTTTTTGATTTGTCATGACCTATTAGGATTACTATATTTATTCTGACTCTTGACTCCTGACTCTAAGAGGATACAATAACTAATTATCCAGATTCTATATAAGTCTTATAT
>NZ_LGSU01000800.1 GCF_002260545.1 Hydrocoleum sp. CS-953
TCTACCTTAATTACTCAAAAATAATTTCCCAGACAGATTTACTTTGGAAAAGCAAAAGTAGAAATAAGTCGAGAATATTTCCCGAAATTAAGTCAAACCACCCTCTACCTTAATTAGTCAAAAAATAATTTCCCAGACAGATTTACTTTGGGAAAGCAAAAGTAGGAATAGGTAGAAAATATTTCCCAAAATTGAGTCAAACCACCCTCTACCTTAATTAGTCAAAAAATTATTTCCCAGACAGATTTACTTTGCCAAAACAAAAGTAGAAATAAGTAGAAAATATTTCCCGAAATTGAGTCAAACCACCATCTACCTTAATTAGTCAAAAATCATTTCCGATACATATTATTTTTCCTCCTATTTTATATATTTAATAACCACATCCTCCTGAATCACAAGATTAATTTCTTCAGGTGTTTTGTTGATTGGTACTTGAGTTTTTGTACCAATAATTATCTTTTTACCAAACTCCCGTCTAACTTTACCAATTACTTTATTAATTCTTTGCTCTGTTAAAGGTTCATAATTTTCTGCAAGCCAATCAATAATACGTTTTCCATAAGCACGATTTAGATAATTAACACCTGTTTCAAGTTTCGTTTGAGTTAATTTTGACTCTTCAGATATCTTCTGTAACTCACTGCTTAAATTATCAAAATAATCCTCAATATTTTTAGATACTGACTGACAAGATTTGGAAAACTCACTCTCAGATTTTTTCAGAGTAGTTTCCTTTTGAGCAATAATTTGATTACTTAATGACTTAGATATTTTCTTAGCAGCTTCACTTCTTTTCTTATCTCTAGATTTAAACAATCCACTAATCGTACTTAGAAATGTAGTCACAATTCCAATAGTTAAACCTGCAACAATACCTGCCGGAGTAAAAAAAGTAAATATAGTTCCAGCTATCAACACAATACTACCAGCTATTTTGACAAAATTGCGGCCAAAACTACTGGAATCTTGTGCAGTAAAATCAAAATCAAAAGCACCTAACTCGGCAATTAATTGTAATTCACTCCCTACCTCCTCAACCGCTTCTTTTACTTCTTGATTAAACTTTTGACTAGCCTCTTGATAGGAATTTTCTAATCTTGATTCAAACTTAATTTCCTGAAGTTTTGTCTGCCAACCCTCTTTTAATTCACTCTCATTTTTATTCCAATAATCTTCAGCAAAAGAGGGAATATTCTTCACAGCATCGTCAAAAACAGCTTGAATTTGCTGTAGCAAAAAATTCAAAGCATCCTGCTGNCTTGATTAAACTTTTGACTAGCCTCTTGATAGGAATTTTCTAATCTTGATTCAAACTTAATTTCCTGAAGTTTTGTCTGCCAACCCTCTTTTAATTCACTCTCATTTTTATTCCAATAATCTTCAGCAAAAGAGGGAATATTCTTCACAGCATCGTCAAAAACAGCTTGAATTTGCTGTAGCAAAAAATTCAAAGCATCCTGCTGAGAATCATCAATCTTTTTCTGAATATCTCTACGCTTATCTTTCAGGATTTTTGCCAACTTATCATAATTTTTAGACTGTGCTTTTACCCACTTCAAAGGTTCTTCAATCGCACCAACAGTCGAACCCAATAAAGTTTGAGACCTCCTAATTTTTCCATCCTTAATTAAAGACTCTCTCACCAAATCTAAAAAATCCTGTATTCGACTCGCCTTAAATAACTCATTTTTTCGTTTTTGATCCTCAGTTTCACTAGAAATTTGTGCCGCCAATAACATTACAGGTACTACCTGAAAATAATCATTACCATAATACTTCCGAGCATAATTCCGAATCCGATCAATATTTCCGTCAATGCCACTTTTACCCTCCATTTCAAACAACTTATTTGGATTTTTCAGAAAATGCTCCAACCTCCGCGAATTTATCAAATTTTTTGTTACATTCAACAAAATAATTAAAGGTTTAGCCTTCTGCTTCAGCAAATCTAAAAAACCCAACTCAGTCTCCTGAATACTATCATTAGTCACCACATAACAAATTACATCCGACTCATCAATAATACTCTTAGCAATTTCCTCATCACTCTTACCTCCAGGCGCACCAATACCAGGAGTATCAATAACCCGAATATTCTTCCATTCATAAACTCGATTAAAACGAGTAGTCCTCTGTTTTCCCACACCAATAGCATCCCATCCATCATTAGTAATAATTGCATGAAGGGTACTTTTTCCTGCCTTAGTTTTCCCCATAAAAGCAATACTAAAATGACTCAAAGCGCGTTCTTTAGCTCGAAGAGATTCTTTAACACTATCAATTTCTTTGATAATTTTAGCCCTAAGTTCCTGAGAAATTTCCTCTAGTTTACTTGCCACTTCCTGAGCAGAAGCAGCTTCACCTTTTCCACTACTTTTATCCTTTATTTCTTCAATAACTTTTTGCAGATTTATTCCCAAATTTTGCAAAGCTTTATCTGNAATGACTCAAAGCGCGTTCTTTAGCTCGAAGAGATTCTTTAACACTATCAATTTCTTTGATAATTTTAGCCCTAAGTTCCTGAGAAATTTCCTCTAGTTTACTTGCCACTTCCTGAGCAGAAGCAGCTTCACCTTTTCCACTACTTTTATCCTTTATTTCTTCAATAACTTTTTGCAGATTTATTCCCAAATTTTGCAAAGCTTTATCTGTATGTTTCAACGCTCTTTCTGCAAATACATAATCTATCTCCGCAATAACCGCACACTGACGTATTGCCTCATCATATTCTGGTCCAGATAATAAAATTTCCCGGCGTAGTTGTTCAACTTTTTGCTGCTTCCCACTAAAAGTCGCTAACCTATCCACCAGAGCTTTTGACAACAAAGAATCAGCATTTTTCAGCATCCTCGCTCCGAAAGATATCTTCTCCTTTTCCCCATCCCCAATAAATCTAGTATCAGCAAAAGCTCCCGTTTCCTCTATTTGTCGTTCTACCTGACCATCAGGCCAACCCCAAATTTGGGCTACCTGTTGCGCCATTTGTCGTTCCAATGCCGAGCAAAAACCATCCACATAAGCAATACTCAATATTTGCCACATCGCCTCATTTCTCTGTTGGGGTGCTACTTGCGATGCAATTTCTGTCACAGATAACTGGTATTCATCCTGAGTCAGAATTTTTTCCATTTCTGCAAGAGTCGGTTTTCCTACTTTGCTTTGTTGTGCCAACTCCTGTAAGGCTTTTGACTCCTCACTGTGAATTTGTTGGTCAGCACAAACCATCTGAGCTACTAATAGAAAAGGGTAGTCCAACTCTTCATCCGGGGACTGTTTCATAAATAAGTATCCTTTTAATGATTGTTCAGAGCTAGGAGCATTTTCCATCCTCATCTACAAATCAACAATAATTTTTTACCGAATAATTAATAATTCAATAATTTAATAATTAAATAATTCAGGTATAAAGCCTGCCCTTTCAAGGGGAAACCAGAAAAAACTTTCCTTTTATTCAATCCTCTTCCTTTGAGGGAGAGGTAATTATCAATTATCAATTATCAATTATCAATTATCAATTATCAATTATCAATTATCAATTATCAATTATCAATTATCAATTATCAATTATCAATTATCAATTATCAATTATTGAACCTCCGCCATCGTGAAATTACTAAACTTTTTATCTCATTTTGAGAAGCTCTAAAATTTTTGTCAGAGGGGTTGTTTTCCAGCAAAAACTGTGATACTCTTAAAATAAGAAATATTAGCGATCTGCGTTCGCCCCTACGCATGATTTTTTATTCAACTCAACAAAATAGATAATGTTGCAGAAAAAACATAGTTCTTAGTATCATCTCATCTCAGAATAGCGATCGCCCATAGAGTAGTCGGTAAAGTATAGCCATGTGCGCTGGCACGCTTTACAAATTGCAGGGGGTGTCCAAGCAGCTCAAAGCTTTATATTATCAGCAATTTATTCTCATTTTATGTTCCCTGTTCCCAGAGCGCAGCGCTATAAAATAGAGTAATTCTATTAATTGAAATAAAGAATTAGACAAAAATTGCATTCTCTGAAGCTCTGCAAAAACCGCGACGAAAACAGCAATAAAGGTTGCACAGAATTAAAAACTTTGATATAGTTAATGTAGTGGGTGCTTTTCGCCCCTACGCATGATTTTTTATTCAACACAAAAATATGAATCATACCGAAATCAGCATAACTCTCAAACNGAGTAATTCTATTAATTGAAATAAAGAATTAGACAAAAATTGCATTCTCTGAAGCTCTGCAAAAACCGCGACGAAAACAGCAATAAAGGTTGCACAGAATTAAAAACTTTGATATAGTTAATGTAGTGGGTGCTTTTCGCCCCTACGCATGATTTTTTATTCAACACAAAAATATGAATCATACCGAAATCAGCATAACTCTCAAACTATTCGCAGCCTACCAAGAAGCCTACAAAGTGCCCGAACTACAACTAACCCTCTCTCCAGGAACAACAGTATCCCAACTGCTAGAAAAACTCATCAGCCAACACCCCGAACTAGAAAAGTGGCGAAATGTCACCAAATTTGGCATTAACCTCAACTTTGTCCCAGGAGAAACCATCCTTAAAGACGGTGACGAAGTAGTCCTAATTCCTCCAGTAAGTGGTGGCCTCAACAGCTTTAGAATTTAGATATTTTTTTTAGAAAATATAATTTCTTGCCTATCTAACAATAGAGAGCAGATATAAAGGTAAATTTTCATAATCAAATGCTACATTTCCCGATC
The DNA here is from genome assembly GCF_002260545.1 of Hydrocoleum sp. CS-953. Taxonomy (GTDB): domain Bacteria; phylum Cyanobacteriota; class Cyanobacteriia; order Cyanobacteriales; family Microcoleaceae; genus Trichodesmium. Next base: position 4,724 of record NZ_LGSU01000800.1, read on the forward strand.
GTCAAAATAAATA
>NZ_LGSU01000801.1 GCF_002260545.1 Hydrocoleum sp. CS-953
GAGTGGGGGAGATGGGGAGATGGGGTGTATTAGATATCTGCCACTCATCCCATTATTAAATCAATTATTACCAATTTTTTATCAATTAATTCTCCCTCAAACCTATTTTCTGGAGATACGCTTAGGGCTTCTATAACTACCTCCAACAAATATTAACTAATTTGAATCATATCACTATACTCACTAACAAACTGCTCATAAGTAAGACGATCGCTTGCTGTTTTCGGAATCCAAAGTAATTCAAATACTAATAAATAATCAGGGGTAATTTTGCCTAACTCTTTCAAAGTTTGCTTCAAACTTTCCCCATCATTAACTTCATTAAATAAAGGATAATCATCCTCCGTTCCCAACAACAAAGTTACAACTATATGATTATCAACTTCCACATTGTCATCAACAGTATTAACCTCAAATTTACACCTCTGTGCAAAAGAAAACTGCTCAAAAATCCGTTCTGCTTCCTGTCTAGTCTCCACTGTTTCTGAACTAGCAGCAACATGAGTCCAATATTCCTGGGTCTGAAGCAGAGCGATCGCCGACTGCAACAAAAATTCCACCCTACCTTCTGGCGTCTCAATATCAATCTTTTCCCTTATTGTTGCTAACTTAGATTGAATATTATTTGCTGGTGCAACCATCGCCACCTGTAACTTACTTACAGTCACAATATCATTAACCAAATCTTCGGGTACAGTTACCACCGGCACTTCTTCCTCAATAACTTCTACATATCCTGGCGACTCCTCAATAACTTCTACATATCCTGGCGACTCCTCAATAACTTCTAGACACCCATCTCCTTCTGCCACCAAAACTTCTCGACGATCGCCAAAATGAGAAGCGATAAACATAACCAACTGATATAAAATACATATCATAATAATTCCGAGCAAAAGTATGAGCAAAAACATAGGCAAAACTCCTGCGGTTCCACCATAATAGGTGTAAACCAATCGTTCGCGGAAAGTCGGACGGTAATAGTAGCGAACTCTAGTAGTTGGATGCACATAATAAAATCGACTTGTACCCACTTCCTCGTAATAATATCGCCTAGTACCACCATCAATAAAATAACGTTGTCCGTTATCAACATTCATGTAGTAACGTCTTTGGGTTGCTGGTTGTACATAATAAAATCTTCCTGTACCTGCTTCCTGATAATAACGTTCTTGAGTTCCTGGGCGCGTATAATAACGTCGTCCGGTGGCAGGTTCGACAGAATAAGATTTCTTTGTAGTTGGAGCAAATGAACCACTGCGAGTCCTTCCTCCTGTGTTGATGTTATTGGTAGTGGGGCGAGTGGTATTGCTTGGTTGGGAAAATGAACCAGTGCGGTTAGAAGTGCCACTGGAAGTAGAAGATGATTTAGTGTTGGGGCGAGTATTGCTTGGTTTGGTAAGTGAACCACTGCTGCGAGTCTGTCCTCCAGTGTTGATTTTATTGGTAGTGGGGTGAGTATTGCTTAGTTTGGTAAGTGAACCACTGCGGTTAAAACTGCCACTAGAAGTAGGAGATGATTTAGTGCTAGGACGAATATTGCTTGGTTTGGTAAGTGAACCACTGCGGTTAAAACTGCCACTGGAAGTAGGGGATGGTTTAGCGTTCGCAGGAGTATTGCTTGGTTGGGAAAATGAACCACTGCGGTTAAAACTGTCACTGGAAGTAGGGGATGGTTTCGTGTTGGGGCGAGTATTATTAGTTTTTGGTAAAACTATATTGTTGTTTGTAGATTTGGGTTTTGAGTCACGAGGTTGAGTGCTGGTGGAGGAACTACTGCTACTGCAAGTGGAACTACTTCTACGACTACCTCCTCCTCTTTTTCCTGCATAAGCAATGGAAGCATTTGTATTAATTAATTCGCTGATATCATTACTATGGGGATTAATGCTCACTTCATTAACCAAAAATAATGAGACAATTGTTGCTAAGATGAATTTAGATTTACGCATTTCCTGATTTTTCCTAATATATAGTAATTAACAATGAGCTATAGCAATCCGGGCATAGGTTGTAAGATTTTATCGTAGGGGTTTGGTCTCCAAATCCCTTTGCGTTTGGGTTTGGAGACCAAACCCCTACAGTTTTTTTCTCACCAATCATTTCATATTGCTATATTAGAGAATTAAGATCAAATTCTAAATTCTGAATTCTTAATTCTAAATTCTTCAACTTTCAGCCTTTTTATTCGCAATTTCCCGATTATTTCGATATAAATCAATCCGATTTTTAGCCGCTTCATATTGAGGATGAGATTCGGGGACTTCTTTCATTAAAATTAAAGCTTGATGCCAATTTATTGCTACTTCATTCCACTGTGCTTGAGTATTAGCAACTTTGGCAAGTTTGGCTGCTTTTGTTGCTGCATTTATTCCGTCTCGAAATGGATCGGAAATAACTTCAATGGCTTCTATCTTTTTAGAGGTATTTTCCGAGTTATTGCTAATATTTGAAATATCTGGAATACTATCAGCATCAACCACAAATTTATTATTTATGTGATTTCCTAATACTGCACTCCCTAAAAGAGACAAAATCAAACCAACTATAATCAAAATAAAATTTTTTCTGATTTGTCTTTGACTCCAATTTGCCATATAAAAAATCACAAAAGCAAAAGGAATTAATAAATAAGTAGCACCCCATAATGTGCCTTCAGCAAAAGCTTGAACTAAGCCCCATATCACGCCTACTATTACTAATATTAGACCTAGAATTAAGAGGCTAATTCCTAGAAAAAACATTATCCCTGAGTATCCTTACGCAATGTATATTTGTAGTTTTTCGGAAACCTTTTTACCAAGTGGGNTCCGAAAAGTCTAAATACAGTGTATTTCTCAGTGATATTTCAGATATAGAGATAGGAATAAAGCACTACATAACTTTGTGGAAAAAAGTTTAACAAAATTAAATTATATCATGCCCAGATAATATAGCAATGTGCGCTGGCATATTTACAAATTGCAGGAGGTGTCTAAGCAGCTCAAAGCTTTATATTATCGGCAATTTATTCTCACTATTGCTTGTTTTATGTTCCCTGTTCCCTGTTCCCTGTTCCCTGCGCGCAGCGCTATAAGTAATAAAAAAGTTTTTGTTTGTAGTTTTGCTCTAGCCCTATCTATCTGGTGTGCTAGAGCAAAACTACAAGCTTTAATAATAACTATTCAAGCAGACATGATATTGCTACCCTTGTAGGGAGGTTGCATACAACGTCCCTACTCTTTTGTCTATTAATCATAAAAACCTCTGTAACATCCTACTGAACCCGTTGCCATAACCTTTGAATTTCTCCTAAAACAGATGGTTGTGGTGCAGATAAAGTGGAAATTTGCGGGTTAACCTGAGCGCCAGGAATATTCTGATTCCAGGGACTATTGGTAACTGAGAGCAGATCGATATTACCCTGGGTAGGGCGGAAACCATACTGCACAAATACTTTCTGTTGTTCTGGTTGAATCAAGAACTCTACAAATTTATCAGCAGCATTAGCAGTTGCTCCATTTACATTCTGGCGGACGATCGCTGCAGTAGCTACAGTTTCTACAGTAGGGTTGAGGTAATAAATTTGATAAGGTTTATTCTGAGAAGCTCCCGACTGTTGCCAACGGTAGAGAGCGATGCTTTCGTAAACTGTTGCTACATCTGCATCATTCGGTCCGCGAGTAATAAATTCTTGCAACAATATATCGGTGGAACGAGGTGGCAAATAAACTGACCGTTTGACCGTACTAAATAATGATTCAACGGCAGGTGTATTGAAATTTTTGTTACCTTTTGAAAGTGCCCATAAATTCATAGTTACTTGCCCACTATTGGAACGAGTGGGGTCAGTGGTAACGAAATCAAAACTACCCCACTGTTGTTTTCCACCAATTTTTTGCCAGTTACCTGCTGCCATTGCTGTTTCTAATTTTTGCCAGTCAAATTTGCCATTAGGAAACAAAATTTTACCTCGTTCGGGCCAAGCAATACCTACTAGGAAAGTTTTGGCGATCGCTTTTGGTTGTTTATAGAATGCTTGGGTATTGTTTTGAGTTTGCCAACGTTGGTTTAATTCATCTAATAATTTTCCATTTGCTGGAATTAAAACAGTGGGATTAAAGTCATTTTTTTTGTCGATATAATTGTTAACAATATCCTGGGAACCTTGGAATTTTAATTCAAGGTTTATATTAGGATATTTTTGCTCAAATTGAGTTTCTAATTGTCGGAGTGGTTCGGCAAGTTCTGTGCCACTAACTACTATAATTTTTTGATTTAATCCTGGAATTGGTGCATAAGCTAAAGCCACAGCTAAACAAGTAATTATTCCAGAAAAAATACGACGATTTTTGAGAGATTTATGATTTGTAGTTGTCATGGTTGGAATTCTCCTGCTGTGATACTAAGTAATAAAAATTTGATTAGATATTTTTTGTAAATAAAATATAAAAAAGCTACAATTCACCGTTTCACGGAAGTTAAAAGTCAAAAGTCAAAAGTCATACATTAAGATTTTATAGGCTTGAAACTTTGACCTTATAGTAAATTCAGTAAATTATTTCATATCTAAAGTTTGAAACTATTTCTGACATCTTTAAAGTGAATTAGTATTATGACATGAATCTTAATTATTAAACAAGACTTGGTAAGGTTGGTTGGTGGGCACTGGGTTAGGTTTATTTAGCCACAATTTTAGTTTAGATGTGCTACTAAATATTATATTTATAGCTAAGAAAGAATTTGTTAGAACATAGAC
>NZ_LGSU01000802.1 GCF_002260545.1 Hydrocoleum sp. CS-953
ACATTATATGATTGGGGCGGCTTCATCTGATTTAATGTTAAAACTTGTTAACTTAAACTATAACCCGCCCCTACTGAACTGATTTATGAAAAATTATTTTATTTGTTTTATTGAATAAATAGTCATATAAATGGGAGAATTGACCAAAATAAATAAATTGTATCAGAATTTTTTGGTGAGTGCAAGCCAAAAATTGGTGGCGCAAAGGATTTTTTTCAGGTAGCTCTCAGAGAATGAATATTTTGGGGAGTGGGTGTGGATGGCGATCGCCTCTAGAAATTTAGATATGATTGGAACTCAAAAGATAGGAATATGGAAAAATTTATCAGGGGTTGATTTTTTTCAGAAGCTTCACAGAATTATTAGCGGTAATCTAGCTTTGGGTAGCGAGCGCTCTGATTGTGATTAGTCTGAAAAATACTTTTTTTATATTGATTAAATAGTCATGCGTATATGCGAGTAACAACCAATAAATAAATTGTATCTGGATTTTTGTGAAAATGCAAGCTAAATATCTTCGGATTTTTGGTAGCTCTAGAGACCGTTTTTTTCTTTGAGAGGTAGGCTGAATCAGAGACAAAATTTCTCCTACATTTTCAAACCTTTTCTTAGTCGCTCCGACAATCATTTTATCCAAGATTTTTCCAATTTCATCACTCACACTTGACTGTAAATAATCTCGCCATACCCAATCATTTTCACTCACATCAAATAACTCAAAAGGTTCCACTCCAGTTAATAAATGAATACAAGTCACACCCAAACTATAAATATCGCTAGCAAAAGTTGCTTTTCCTACTGATTGTTCTGGTGCAGCATATCCGGCATAACCTATAACAGTTCCCGTCACACCTAAACCAGTCTTTGTGGCATATTTAGCTGCCCCGAAATCTACCAATATTAATTGATTATTATTCTTTCTCCTAATAATATTCTCTGGTTTAATATCTCGATGAATTACCTGCTGAGAATGAATAAATTCCAACACAGGTAATAAACTTTTTAACAACTCCAAAATTTGACTTTCATTAAAAGCTTCCGACTCTTCTAACTCTTGCTGTAAATTTTGCCCGTCGATAAATTATCGTACTCAATAATGTCGATTATCCTGAGTAAAATATGCTAAAAGTTCGGGAATTTTTGGATATCTACCTAAACCATCCAAACGTTTAGCTTCTTGAGCAAATAATTCTACAGCTTTTGATAAATTTTTAGTTCCTTGTGCTTGAGTAAAAAATTGTTTAATTACGCAAAAAGGTTTTGAATATTTATATTCATATACGGCTTGAAAAGTTCTGCCAAAACCTCCTTCCCCGATAATTTTTAAAGCGCGATAACGTTCGGCTAAAACTAATTTTTCACCACAGCTTTGACAGAATATTGTTTCTGGTGGGTTGAATTTTAAACAGTCAGGATTTAAACATTGAGTCATTTCAGTACCTATTAGAAATTTGAATAAGATTCTGGTGAGCTGGAAGCTCTGAATGAGAATTTTAATTATTCTGAAAATATGGGGATAAATTTCTGTATAATTCCCAGAAAAAAGGATATTCTTCTGGTTGATGTACTAATTCAGCTTTTACTGGATTTTGTCTGATGTATTTCCAGACGTCTATCATTTCTTTTTGACTTTTAATTAATCTCTCGTGTCGCCCATCTTGCCAAACTTTGCCTATATGATTCATAACTTTATGAATTTGCTTGGGACTATAGCCTTTAATACTGTGCAGAATACTTCCTATTGACGAATATTCTGACTCTTTTTTCAGAAAAGGGACGATTAAACAATGTACATGGTCTGGCATAATTACCACGCTAAAAATTTGATATCTTTGTTGGTGAAAAAATAGCAATGAATTTAAAACAATTTATCGTGATTATGGAGTTAATTCTAATCTTTACCAGGTGACAAATGTGATGAAATAAGCAGGTTATATAAATTGAAATTCAGAATATTTACTCATAATTTTGATGGTGATTTTTTCCACCCAGTGTGAGCATCTTGCTCGCGTACTTATAGGAATGAATTTAAAACAATTTATCGTACTTAATATACTAATCCTAAATGATTTGTGAAAAAAACTATAGGGATTTGGAAACCAAATTCCTCTTTTTCTTGGGTTTAGACACAAAACCTCTAAGATGAAATATTACAACCTATTTAGAATTGCTATAGCAATCAGTTGTGACCTGTGAGATATTTAAGAACAATTAATATCAATCAAAATCCTTTGATCTTCTGGCTCCTGAATCCTGACTCCTAATACCACTAAAATCTCACATCTGATTCCTGATTGCTATATATAGCTTTTTGCCATAAGTCCTGATTCAGATAAGTTTCACAAAACAGATTAGAAAAACCAATACTTTGCTAAACTACCATTAAGCTATAACTACCAAAATAGTCCTCTAATTCTGAAGAATTCTCGGTTTATTTATGTATGTACCTCTTTGGCCTGGAAAACCATATCCCCTAGGATCATCCTGGGATGGCAAAGGCACTAACTTCACTATATTCTCTGAAAATGCTACTAGCGTAGAACTTTGCCTATTTGACAAGGAAAACAAAGAAACACGACTAGCTCTGACAGAAGTTAGTAACTTTGTCTGGCATGGCTATGTACCAGGTATAAGTCCAGGTCAAAGATATGGATTTCGAGTACATGGTCCCTACGAACCATCCCAAGGGCATCGTTTTAATCCTCATAAACTATTAATTGACCCTTACGCAAAAGCAATTGATGGGGATATAGTTTATGGTGAAGAAATATTTGCCTATTCTTGGGATAATCCAGAAAAAGATTTAGCCTGCACCTTGGATGATGATGCTCATCTAATGCCAAAATCTGTGGTGATTGATGAAAGGTTTGATTGGGGAGATGACCAACTATTAAATATTCCCAACCACGAAACAATAATTTATGAAATTCATCCCAGAGGGTTTACTAAACTACATCCTGATATTCCAGAAAATCTTAGGGGTACTTATGCGGGGTTAGCACATCCAACGGCGATCGCTTATCTTCAGTCTTTAGGCATTACGGCGGTAGAGTTAATGCCAGTACATCACTTTCTTCGATACCCAGGACATTTAGTTGATAAGGAATTATCTAATTACTGGGGTTATGATTCTATTAATTATTTTGCTCCCTACAGTGGTTATAGTTCTAGTGGTAGGGCAGGGGAACAAGTTAAAGAATTTAAAAAAATGGTCAAGGCTCTGCATAAGGCTGGTATTGAGGTGATATTGGATGTGGTTTATAACCATACTGGAGAAGGTAATCATTTCGGTCCAACTTTATCCTTCAGAGGTATTGATAATGCTGCTTATTACCGTCTGGTAGAAGATGACCCCCGCTACTATATGGATTTTACTGGTTGTGGTAATTCTCTCAATGTTCGTCACCCCCAGGTATTGAAGTTAATTATGGATAGTCTACGTTACTGGGTGACGGAAATGCACGTTGATGGTTTTAGATTCGATTTGGCTTCAGCTTTGGCGCGAGAATTATATGAAGTGGATAGTTTGGCAGCTTTCTTTGATATTGTTCATCAAGACCCGGTTATTTCTAATGTGAAATTAATTGCTGAACCTTGGGATGTTGGAGAAGGTGGTTATCAAGTTGGTAATTTTCCTCTATTGTGGTCGGAATGGAATGGTAAATATAGAGATGCAGTTAGAGATTTTTGGCGAGGGGAAGAGGAAACATTAGCTGAATTTGCTTATCGTTTTACGGGTAGTTCTGATTTATATGCTTCTAATGGTAGATTGCCTCATGCGAGTATTAATTTTGTAACTGCCCATGATGGTTTTACTTTGAATGATTTAGTTAGTTATAACGAAAAACATAACGAAGCAAATGGTGAAGATAATAATGATGGAGAAGAACATAATCGTTCTTGGAATTGCGAAGAGGAAGGAGAAACTGACGACACAGATATACTTATTTTAAGAAATCGTCAAAGGCGTAATTTTTTAGTCACTTTAATGTTGTCTCAAGGCGTACCTATGTTATTAGGTGGAGATGAATTTGGGCGGACGCAAAAGGGTAATAATAATGCTTATTGTCAGGATAATGAAATTTCTTGGTTGGATTGGAATTTACAAGTAGAAAATTCAAATTTATTAGATTTTACTCGACAGTTAATTTATTTCCGTTGTCAACATCCGGTATTTCATAGACGTAAATGGTTTCAAGGTCGTGCAATTCATGGTTCGGATGTGAATGATATAGGTTGGTATAATCCTGATGGTGGAGAAATGACTGAGGAACAATGGAATATTGATTTTGCTAAAGCTGTTGGTATTTTTTTAAATGGAGAAGAAATTCCTGCTAGTGGCGAGCGTGGGGAAAGGATTGTTGATGATTGTTTTATGATTTTTTTTAACGCTCATTATGAATTGATAGAGTTTACAATTCCTCCTAAGTTTCAAGATAGAAATTGGGTGGTTACTGTTGATACGAGTAAGTCTCGTTTTGTGGAGAATGGTAAGCAATATCAAGGTGAAGTTCTTATTCCTGTTATGGAACGTTCAATTGTTGTTTTAAGGCGTTTGTAATTAATGGATAATTGATAATGGATAATTGATAATTAAGTACCAGGACAAAATTAATTGTGCATTTTTGATTGCTCTGTCATATCTATCAAAGGATAAAAAACAAATTTATATACAAATAATTTTGTCTACTTATTTACCTATCCCTTTTAGGGTTTTCGGAGGGTTTTTACCCTCTGGGG
>NZ_LGSU01000803.1 GCF_002260545.1 Hydrocoleum sp. CS-953
CTCTTGATCTAATTACATATTATTCGAGGTTTTGCATGACTCGTCTGCTGTCGCTAATATCAATATCAACTCCTAACACTTCAACAATTTTCCCTGTTGAACTGCGCTTAAATACTACCTCTCTGCTAAAAAACCAAACACATTGCTGATTTTTATGACACAGGCGATACTCTATCTCTATTGTTTCCTGCTCTGCTAGATTTGGAAAATTGTGATAGTGGTTTTGTATCCGTTCCACATCATCGGGATGAATTAGGTTAGGTATAATATTTCCTCCGAATGCAAGAATTTCATCTGGAGTATAACCCAATAGTTGTGTGACAGAGCCATTAATATAAGTAATAGACTGCTCTTCTAAATTAAAAATCCTAATAATTCCCGGATGAGAATCTGTAATTCGTTGGATAAATCTTTGGCTTGCCAATAATTTTTGTTGAGTTTCCTGTAGTTGAGTAATATCTGTAATTATCCCACCAATTGCTTGCTTGTCATTTTCTAGCTCTACAGGATAATAAGTCCCCAACCACCAACCTTCACTGTCAGGATCGTTACTATAAGGAATATTGACTTGGATATTTCTCAGAACTTCACCTGTTTCCAATACCTGACGCCAGAGGGGAGTTAAGCTATTTGTGAATTCTGGTAGAATTTCTGAGATATTCCTACCTAAATATTCTGCTCTTGGTAAATTGTTAATATCAGCTAAAGCTGGATTAAACCGTAAAATTTTGAACTTTTGGTCTAGTACAAACAAACCCATAGGACTAGATTCATACAAGGTTTCCAGCAAATTATTAATGGTTGTAAGTTGATTCTGGGTTTGTTGTAGTTGGTGAATATCTATCAAAACTATCACTAAGCCATCAGACTCACCATTTTCCCGTAGATAGGGATGAACACGCATAAGTATATGATGTCCGGTAGTAGATAAAGTTACTTCTTTTTCTATTGGTTGTTGAGTTTGGATAACCTGTTCTAGAATTTCCATTAAATCTGGGCAGTCTAGGTTGTGAGTAAAATGAGATAAAGGACGATCAATATCGCTGTTTCTAATATTAATAGCTTGGGTAGTAACTGGGGTAAATAGACGAATTTTGAGATTTTGATCGAGGAAAACTACACCAATATCTATACTGCGGAACAAGTTATCTAGATCGTCGCCCATCCGAGTTAGCTCTTCAATTTTTGCCTGATACTGGGCATTCATTGTAAATATTTCTTCGTTTGTTGACTGTAATTCTTCATTTGTACTTTGAAGCTCTTCGTTGGCAGCCATTAAGTCTTCGTTAGTGACTTGTTGTTCTTCATTAATAGTTCCTAACTCTTCAACTGCTGCTTGCAAATTGTCTCTGGTTTGTTGGAGTTCATATTCTAGTTCTATGATTTGCTCTGCAAGTTCAGCTCCTACTCCTGGGAACTTGTTTGGATGATCATTATTTTCCAAAGCTACTTGTGATGGCTTTTCTACTTCCATAACTTCCATAAATATAATAAAATATTTATCAATCGTAGAACTCTGTTGCGTGTAGCCAACTCGCAGAGTAATACTTTCTACTTCATTATTTCGGTGAAGCCTAATTCCGCTATACAAAACTGTCTGTAGCTCCCGCTTAATACGGTGCAGTGCTGTACTTATCGGTAGCCTTAGTTCTGCTGGAACAACATCAGAAATTTCTAAATTGATCGGCCCTATGGGAATTGTGAGTAAATTAGCACTATTGTAGAAAACGTTGATCAAGCGGTTATCTTGATTCACTAACACACAACTAATTTTCCGCTCCCCAAAGCCAAATTCAAATACGTTTGCTAATACTACATCTAATCTGGATCTACTAATTCTCTGAGGTTTATAAGGATTGAATATAGGTAATGTAACTGGTGCCCTTGTTGTCAAAGCAGTCGATGCTAGTTTGACATCTCGTCGCTTGCGATAAAGTTTCCAATGGGAGTTGATGGTAACAAATTCTGATTGTAATTCTTTAACTGTTTCCGTATTACCTAAAAACATAATTCCTGGCATTGATAGAGAAAAATGCAGTAACCGCAAAACTTGTTGTTGTAATCTTGGCTGCATATAAATCAGTACATTACGGCACAAAACTATGCTCATGTTAGAAAAGCCTGGATTTTTGGTTAGGTCGTGGAGAGCAAATATCACCATTTCCCTGAGCGATCGCTTGATTTGATAATGACCAGTCTCATAGTTAAAATATTCTTCTAGGCGTTCTGGGGATATGTCATTGACAATAGTTCCTGGATAAATTCCCTTAGTAGCAATTTCCAAAGCCTGAAGATTGATGTCAGTAGCGAAAATTTTCACATTTAGCAATATACCTAATTCACGCATAGTTTCATCAATTAGCATCGCCATTGAGTACGCTTCTTCCCCAGTAGCACAAGCAGAAACCCAAATTCGTAATTCTTTATTCTCCTCTTGAAGGTGGTTCAAGAGTTCAGGCAAAATTTCTGTCCTTAAATATTCCCAAGCATCAGGGTCTCGAAAAAATTGGGTAGTACCGATCAGTAAAGCTTGGCATAGACTGGCTTGTTCTTCTAGACAATTTTCGAGATAATTAATATAATCTTCTACGGTATCACATTCTGATAAGCTGCAGCGATGAGTAACTCGACGACTAATAGTAGTGGTTTTGTAATGGGAAAAGTCTATGTTTTGACTTGTGTGGAGAAACTTCAATATTTTCTCTAGTTGTTGGGGAGGAACTAACGGTAATTGTTGATCTTGCTTCAATAATGATGAATTTTCTGCCAACTGCAAAATGTCGTCGATGAGTTGAGCGACTTCTGTGGGAGACAACATTTCATCAACTAAGCCAGAGAAAATGCTATTGACACATACACCTATAAATTGGTTTGTATCCAGAGATTGCATTACGGCTAAACCATTAGCTTTGCCAATAGCTTCTAATCCTTCTACGCCATCTTTGTTACTGTCTGAAATTAGAATACCAATAGCCCGCCACTCTAATTCTTGAGCTAGAGATGTGAAAAAGTCATTGATGGGATATTCAGACTCTGAGTCTAGCTCCTGTAAAAATAGGTTGCGCCCTTCTAAATGCAGTTTTTTTCCCCATGGCACTACATAAACAACTTGAGAGTTGATAGTCATCCCATCTTCAATTGTCTGGAGTATGAAATTTTTTGTTTCTAACAGTTGGGTTATCTGATTTAATGTACTGGAAGATTCATTTATAACAATTATAAATGTAGCGTTAGGTTGGTCTGGAAGATGAGAAAAAAAATCTTCTAGTGGTTGAATATTCTCTGTAGATATTCCTATACCAATGATAAAAAATTGGTTTTCTGTTGTTGATTCCATAGTTTTGATTTTGTTTAATAGTTAATAATCGATTAATAAGAGTTAAATAAATTTTTGGCTATAAATAAATTTTAGGTATTAGGCATTATATATTTCCAGAAAATAAACAAGGCTTTTATTTAACCATTGAATTAGGAAATATAGCAATTCCCAAAAAGAGTGAGGTACAAAATTCGTTGGTTTGAGCAAGTAGGGTAGTAAGGGAGTAGGGGAGTAGGGGAGTAGGGGAGTAAGGGAGTAGTAATTCGGGTTCGGTGGGAATAGAAAATAAGAAAAACAACTGTACCTCAGTAACTTGAGAAACGCTATAAATAGATTTTTAAAAGTCACTAACTAAATAGTTGTTCGTACTTTTATCCTAAAAATATGTTACCGAAATAATTAATAATTAAACAATTAGATAATTAGATCATTCACGCCTTGAAGCCTCCCCTTTCAAAGGAAAAAAAATAAATTTTTTCCTTATTCGTCAATTCTCTCCCTAAAAGGGAGAGGTAATTATCAATTATCAATTATCAATTATCAATTAATGAACTTGTACCTCGTTAATTTTGACTATTACCTCCTCCAGCCAAAAATATATATCCAAAAAAATATATCTTTATTTGGAGATGTCTATGTCTATACTGATTAATATATTCAGCACTTCTTTGATCCCTATTTACTAGACAGCTTATCAGTATAGCATTTTTTATTTAGCGGAGTATAAATGATATTGTCCTTAATCTTGATAAATATTTGTTATAGATTCTACAAAATACTACAAATTCCTATTTCCTGTTCTCAAGAAATCAAATTTTGTGATACAAATTTGATAAATATTTGCTACAAAATGCTTATTTTCTGTTCCCAAAAAATACAATTTTCTAAGACTAATCTTCTAAATATTTGCTACAACTACGAACTATCCTAGACAGATACTCAGTTTTTATACCAATGATAAACTTTCTAGTATAGCAATCCTCCGCATATTCGTGGCAAAAATATTACCGAAAAATAAAGGTATAAAGCCTCTCCTTTCAAAGAAAAACAAGCGGTCGTTTGCGGAGCATTCCGTTAGGATGGGATGGCGAACGGTCTCCCGCTCTTGCAGAGCCGCTCCGCTTTATATGTCGGCGACAGCCGTTAACGTTTGCGGAGCATTCCGGAACGGAAAGTTGTGCGGAACGCTAAACGCCATATCCAATCGACCAAGAGAGAAAAAATTTTTCCTTTTATTCAATCCTATCCGTTTTAGGGAGAGGTAATTATCAATTATCCATTATTGAATGCTTTTTATACCAATTCCCAAAAGTAATGCTATACTTAGGTAACACTTCAGCTATTAATTAACTAATACAAACTAAATACTTTTTTGCTAATTTGAGGTAATTTAAAGTTAATTATTCTTGTTTTTACTTCTCCCCCACTCCCCTACTC
>NZ_LGSU01000804.1 GCF_002260545.1 Hydrocoleum sp. CS-953
AATAGATACCTCCAAACAACTTTGTTATCAGGTAAGAGAATAGAATCAATTAATCAATTAATCAATTAGAGAAATGTTTAGTCTAAAATTGTCAAACCACTCAAATAATCCTTTAATTGTCGAGCATAGTCATAACTAAGATTCTGTGGTAAAGATGTAAGTTCAAAAGCTTGAACATGACTAATCTCTAAGGTGTCTTTAACATCCATATTTCCCCGAACATCAGCTTCCACCAGAATATTAATAGAATGTACTCTTGGGTCTCGATCAGGTGCAGAATATACTCCCACCAATCGACGAATTTTTACTAATTCTAACCCTGTTTCTTCAAATAACTCCCTTTTCGCGGTAGTCAAAACATCTTCGCCCCATTCAACCATACCTCCTGGTAGAGCATATTGATTATTGTCGCGACGACGAACTAAAACTATCCGGCCATCAGGTAAAATAGGGACTACACTAGCACCCGTAAGAGGATGGCGGAATATTAAGCCAAGTACAGTTTGTCCAACTTGCCATAATCTACGCATAGGCTTAGGTATTAAAGCTAAAATATAAAGCACTTTCAATAATTCTTTTTATATTTATAGCGAACAAAAACAAAAAAAGATATTCTCAAATTATCACTATACAAAAAAATTCAGTAGGGCTAGGTTGAGCCTGAAATTAATCAGTCTCAATTTATAAGGAATTCCCTCTAACTTAGATAGATGACTAGGGGTCATTTCAGTTATCAGTTTCAGTTATTAGTACCTCCTGCTTTCTGCGCAGCATTCCGTAGGAAACCAGGAGGCTAAAATACTGAAGATTCTTTTTTTATCCTCTCTCAAGAGGAACCTTAAAACCAAAATTTTTCGCTCAAGGTAGCTGCATCATAGGCGATCACCTTCCATCCTCCATCAATACCATTTTCATTTTATGAAGCTCCAAAAAAATCCTAGATATTGGTATTGCATTCCTCCTCAAATTCTGATACCATTTATTTAATGTTAGTCGCTCGTATATACGCATGACTTTTTATTCAATCAAAAAAAAATCAGTAGAAGAAGGTCTTGCGTTAAAGTAATAAATCTTGACCAAAAATCAGATCAACCAGCCCCAATGATATAACCTATGATTAACAAGATAGTCGCATCATAGGCGATCGCCTTCCATCCTCCATCAATACCATTTTCATTTTATGAAGCTCCAAAAAAAATCCTAGATATTGGTATTGCATTCCTCTTCACATTCTGATAAGATTTATTTATTGGTATTCGCTCGTATATAAGCATAACTTTTTATTCAATCTAGGAAAAAATCAGTAGAAGAAGGTCTTGCGTTAAAGCAATAAATCTTGACCAAAAATCAGATCAACCAGCCCCAATGATATAACCCATGATTAAAAAGATAGTTGCATCATAGGCGATCGCCTTCCATCCTCCATCAATAGCATTTTCATTTTATGAAGCTCCAAAAAAATCCTAGATATTGGTATTGCATTCCTCCTCAAATTCTGATACCATTTATTTAGTGTTAGTCGCTCGTATATACACATGACTTTTTATTCAATCCAGAAAAAAAATCAATAGGAAAATAGAAGAAAGTTTCAGCAAAAATTAATGAATATCAACCTGAAATCAGATAAACTATTCCAATGAAACAACCCAGTATTTCAGTTGAATAGGTTTGGTAAAGTTAGGAACAAACAGACAAAAAAACTCCCAACCCTTCCATTTTAACTATGTATGATTCAGGTGATGGGCAAACAGACAAATAAATAAAATTGGGCGTCGTCATCTGTTGTACTTCTTAATTGTCAATTACCCATCACCAATAGTTAATAGTAGTTAATCTTCCAGACTATCTATACTAAGAGGTACCATATCACCATTAGTCGTCAGTCCTAATAACATCGCTTCACTTGGTCGTATCACCTTGCCAGTAAGTACACATCGTTCCTCTTGTTGAGCTGTTGCAGGTAAACTAGCTCGAATATCCGAATGGGAAAATTGTGGCCGATAATCGCCAGACTTTTGTTGGACATAAGTCCAGAGGATATCTCGAATCAGAGCTTGATAGCCTTTATTATTAGCCAGTTTTTTCAGTCTATCCTTTAACTCCTTTTCTAGACGAATGCTAGTAACTTCCATATCAGTAGTTGAGGTTTTAGGAATTGTGTACATGATTTTTTTCTCCTTGATTTTTACCTAGACATATCTGTAATATTAGTGTAGTATAAAAAAGGTAAGATTTGAAACCCACTTTTTGAGAGCCTTCTTGTGAAATTTTCATTTATCCAAGCCATCGAACAGTCAAAAAGCAACCTATTAAAAGGTTGTGTGACTACTTCATGCTTGAGTTTGGGAAAAATATTATGTGATGGAACAGATTTTGGCATTGATTATGGGGGTTTAGGGCTACTCGAAAAAATTAATTATTTTTTTCAGATTGAACGGCCAAATATCAGGTCAAATCAATTAGGAAGGGGAAGGTACAGACCGAAAATATCTGTACATAACTCAGACTAAAAGGTATAAATATCTTTTTTCTAGCCCCCGCTTCCGAATAAACAGAAGCAGGGGCTGTTAGTTTTAAATAGGATCAGGAAGTAAAGCAATAAAAGTAAATTTTTGAATTTGGACAATTAATTGAGAAACCAGTCGCTATAAAAAATCTAAAATTTTAAATTAGGAGGTAAAGCAGTGACCAGTATGACTCAAGTATTAAACCAATCTGTAGTAGTATTTTCCCAGAATTACCTACCCATGACCCGCGTAAATATCAAGCGGGCGATCGCTCTATTGGTGACTGGTAAAGCTGAACCTCTAGATTTTGATAATGGAAGTGGCTGGCCTGTGCGTTCTCCTAGTTTGGTTTTATATGTACCTGAACAAATTCGCTTAACGATGGCCTCCCAAGAACGAGTGTGGAAAGTTCCTCCCGTCAACCGAAGGGAAGTATTAAAGCGAGATCATCATCGTTGTCAATATTGCGGTACTACTAAGCGTTTAACCTTAGATCATGTTATTCCTCGCTCGAAAGGTGGTAAGCATAGTTGGGATAATGTAGTTACAGCTTGCGAAAGGTGCAATGCTTTTAAAGGTAATCGTACTCCTACTGAAGCAGGGATGAAATTATTAAATCAACCGAAGACACCAATACATCCGACTATTGCATTTGCTGAACAGTTCTGGCGCGAACGGCAACACGAGGTTTAGAAGTTTCTATTTTTTTGCAGGAGCAAACCGGAAAAGTTGCTTATAAGTTTCGTTAGTTCTAGTGAAGTAACTAGAGCTAAATTTTGATGCCGTTATTTGAGAAGAGAATGGCAAGGAAATTATCCTATAGCAGGGAACAGGGAACAGGGAACAGTNGGGATGAAATTATTAAATCAACCGAAGACACCAATACATCCGACTATTGCATTTGCTGAACAGTTCTGGCGCGAACGGCAACACGAGGTTTAGAAGTTTCTATTTTTTTGCAGGAGCAAACCGGAAAAGTTGCTTATAAGTTTCGTTAGTTCTAGTGAAGTAACTAGAGCTAAATTTTGATGCCGTTATTTGAGAAGAGAATGGCAAGGAAATTATCCTATAGCAGGGAACAGGGAACAGGGAACAGTTGGAAAAACATTTCCGCTGTCTAAGATTTATTATCAGTCTATGTCCTAACCAAATTCTTTCTTAGCTATAGATGCCAGATGTTGTAAACAAAACTAATTTCAATAACTGCAAAGAGTTTTGAGTTTTGAGTTATAGATTAATTACTCAATAACATCCGAAGCTCTTGAAATTAAAAAAGCAGTCAGCACTCAGCACTCAGCCATCAGCAGGAGCAAGTTTTTTTAAGGTGAATGAAGGGAATTTTAACCCCTCCTAAACCATTTGGGGATTAACCCAGAGCTGCTAAAAGCTGATAGCTGTTTGCGAAGCATTCCGTTAGGAAATGCTAAAGGCTAACAGCTAGTCAAAAAAGGAGAGACCACCGGGAATGCTAAAGTTAACTTATACTGAATCTGGCTTTTATATGGAGCGTTTGGCTCAATCTCCCGAACAGTTGGTAGCACTGCGGGTAATGTTGGCTATGCGAGTTGGTCAAAAAATTATAGTTGAACCAAGTTCAGCAGCTTTTTTGCTATCTATAAGTTTACCTGAGTTGTCGATGCTGGAGGTAGCTGTACAAAAAGAGGGTGGAGAAGATATTGCCCTTTGTGTTGCTGATGATGAATTTGTGGAAGTTAGTTTAGGAGGAAGTTGGATTACAGTAGATCCAGAACAAGAAAATGGAATTTTTATCACTGCCTTGAGCGAGGGGATTGAATTTTTACTTTTTAAGTTGTGGCAAGCGACTGAGACGAATGCCTCAGTGAGTCAGGAAGCAAGTGATTGATAAAATTGTAAATAGCCAAATATAGAACCCCTGAAGGGATCTATTTAAAATTATAGATTGAGAGTAGGGGAGTAGGGGAGTAGGGGAGATGGTGAAGCAAGGGGGCTGCTTATTCTACCTTTTTCCTCTATTCTATTTCTCCATCTCCGCCAATTCAGCAATTCTGTTTGTGGAGCATGACAAAGGGAAATTCTGACTCTTTTACCAAAAACCCTCGCCTTTGCTAATATTCCAAATGGCTTCTATCAGTTAAGAATGTAGGGAAGTTGCATCGAACTTCCCTACAAGAATTTCAGAAAAAATTGATTTATCATGTCTCCTTCAATACTTAGGGTTTGGTGAAAAAGTATTTTTTAAGGAGTAGGGGAGTAGGGGAGTAGGGGAGTAGG
>NZ_LGSU01000805.1 GCF_002260545.1 Hydrocoleum sp. CS-953
TCCCTATTCCCTATTCCCTATTCCCTATTCCCTATTCCCTATTCCCTATTCCCTATTCCCTATTCCCTATTCCCTATTCCCTATTCCCTTCATGGAAGGATTTTGTGAAAAGTTTTCATAGCAAATATTAATCTTTTGGCTCAATATAACTCTAGTTAAATCATGTCCGCTGGTATCGTTTGTGTAAATCTAAGGATCAATATATACAGGAAATTTAAGTTTTTTTATTGCCCTTAAGTATTCCTGCCTGTTGTTCCCTTTTCCCTACCTTTGCTATAAAATACCGATGCTACCGGACATGATATTAAATGATAGAGATTAAACTAAGTAATCTGAATTATTTCTTTAATTTCCTCACCATTTTCATCACTTCCAGATAATCTTCATCTTTTCCTTTTTGTTGATAGATATCAGCAGCTTTTTGAAAGTCATCTATTCCTCCCTGATAATCTTCAATGAAATAACGAATCATACCCCGATTATAATAAGTTTTAGCATCCGTAGGTTCAAGTTTAATTGCCTCTGTATAATCATCTATTGCCTGCTGATGATCTCCTATTTCATAATTAGAAATTCCTCGATTATGATAAGCATCTGGATCTTGAGGATTAATCTTAATAGCTTCCGTAAAATCAGCGATCGCTCCATAAAATTCTTTCATTTCATAAAGACAAATACCACGATTATTATAGGCATCTGCATCTTTAGGATTAGCTTCTATAACTACTGTAAAATCCTTAATAGCAAGTTCATAATTGTTCATAACATGGTAAAGACGTCCTCTGTTATGACAAGCATTAGGATTATTCGAATCAATTTCTATCGCAGCAGTAAAATCATTAAGCGCTCCCTGATAATCTTCTAAACGGGAACGAGCAACACCTCGTTGATTAAAATATGAATAAGCTTTATCAGGATTAAGTCGGAGTGCTTCAGTAAAGTCAGCGATCGCCTCCTGATAATTTCCTTGTTGAGAAAGCATTTTGCCTCGCTGGTAGTATACATGACCTTGATTTGGATTAACTCTGAGTGCTTCAGTTAAGGAATCGATTCTCTTTTGGCGATCTTCCTCTACAGAGATAGTTTGTTCTTGCTGGTTGTTAGCGTCATTATCCTTATAATCATAATCAGTAATCTCTGTCTCTGGTCTTTTTGCTAAAGTTTCATCTACTGATATTTCTGAAGATTTCTCGGTTTCCACATCCGACTTAGTTTCCTCTACTGCTTTCTCCTTCTGTATGATGTTCATTACTGCCAGATAATCCTCATTTTCTCCTTTTTCCTGATAGATATCAGCAGCTTTTTGAAAGTCCTCTATTCCGGTTTTATTATCTTTAACGAAATAACGAATCATACCGCGATTATAATAACTTTTAGCATCAGTAGGTTCAAGTTTAATTGCTTCTGTATAATCATCTATTGCCTGTTGATGTTCCCCTATTTCATTATGAGAAATTCCTCGATTATGGTAAGCATCTGGATCTTGAGGATTAATCTTAATAGCTTCCGTAAAATCAGCGATCGCTCCCTCAAACTGTTTCATTTGATAAAGACAAATACCACGATTATTATAGGAGTCTGCATCTTGAGGATTAGCTTGTATAACTACTGTAAAATCTGGAATTGCCTGTTCATAACTTTTCATCCCATGGTAAAGACGTCCTCTGTTATGACAAGCTTTAGGATTACTCCCATCAATTTCTATGGCAGCAGTAAAGTCAGTAAGTGCTCCCCGATAATTTTCTAAACGGGAACGAGCAACACCACGCTGATTAAAATAGGAATAAGCTCGATCGAGATTAAGTCTGAGTGCTTCAGTAAAGTCAGCGATCGCCTCCTGATAATTTCCTTGTTTAGAAAGTATTT
This sequence comes from Hydrocoleum sp. CS-953, assembly GCF_002260545.1. GTDB lineage: Bacteria > Cyanobacteriota > Cyanobacteriia > Cyanobacteriales > Microcoleaceae > Trichodesmium. The sequence goes on from NZ_LGSU01000805.1 coordinate 1,867, forward strand.
TTCCTCGCCGATAGTATACATGAGCTTGACTTGGATCTTGTTTTAGTGCTTCATTTAAGGAATTGATTTTCTGTTGCCGATATTCCTCTACAGAGAGACTTTGTTCTTGCTGGTTGCTAACATCACTATCCTTATAACCAGTAATCTCTGTCTGAGGTTTTTTAACTAAAGTCTTATCTTCCAATACTTCTGAAGATTTCTTGCTTTCGAGATCCGACTTAGTTTCTGAAGATTTTTCTACCTCTACATTAGTCTCTGGCGTTTCTGCTAAAGTTTCATCTACTACTCTCTCTTTCCTTATGATGTTCATTACTTCCTGATAATCCTCATTTTTTCCTTTTTCCTGATAGATATCAGCAGCTTTTTGAAAATCATCTCTTCCACTTTCATCATCTTGAATGAAATAACGAATTATACCCCGATTATAATAACTTTTAGCATCAGTAGGTTCAAGTTTAATTGCTTCTGTATAATCATCTATTGCTTGTTGATGATCCCCTATCTCATAATTAGAAATTCCTCGATTATGATAAGCATCTGCATCTTCAGGATTAACCTTAATAGCTTCGGTAAAATCAGCGATCGCCCTCTCATATTCTTTCATTTCATACAGACAAATACCACGATTATTATAAGGATCTGCATCTTGAGGATTACCTTGTATAACTACTGTAAAATCCTTAATAGCAAGTTCATAATTTTTCATAACATGGTAAAGACGTCCTCTGTTATGACAAGCTTTAGGATTAGTCGCATCAATTTCTATCGCGTGAGTAAAATCATCAAGTGCTCCCTGATAATCTTCTAAACGGGAACGAGCAACACCTCGTTGATTAAAATAGGAATAAGCTTTATCAATATTCAGTCGGAGTGCTTCAGTAAAGTCAGGGATCGCCTCCTGATAATTTCCTTGTTTAGAGAGTATTTTTCCTCGCCGATAGTATACCTCCGCTTGATTTGGATCTTGTTTTAGTGCTTCATTTAAGGAATCGATTTTCTTTTGACGATCTTCGTCTACAGAGATAGTTTGTTCTTGTTGGTTGCTAGTATCACTATCCTTATAATCTGTTATCTCTGTCTGAGGTTTTTTTGTTAAATTTTCATCTACTGATACTTCTGCAGATTTCTCTGTTTCCACATCCGACTTAGTTTCTGTAGATTTNTCTCAGTTGCGACATCTGACTTAGTTTCTGGAAATTTTTCTGACTCTACATTCGTCTCAGTTTTTTTTCCTAAAGTTTCATCTACTGATTTATCTTTATGCAAATAACGATTGAACAACCTTTGAACAAGAGGATTAGCTGGTTTTTTCGAGGTTTCCAGTACTTTTGGAGGTTTCTCCGTTTCCACATCCGACTTAGTTTCTGGAGATTTTTCTACCTGTATCTCTGTTTGAGGTATTTCTGCTACCTTAGACTCTGCTTTTGGAGGTTTCTCCGTTGCCACATCCGACTTAGTTTCTGGAGATTTTTCTACCTGTATCTCTGTTTGAGGTATTTCTGCTACCTTAGACTCTGCTTCTGGAGGTTTCTCCGTTGCCACATCCGACTTATTTTCTGGAGATTTTTCTACCTGTATCTCTGTTTGAGGTGTTGTCGCTACAGTATCTTCTTTAGACTGAGGGTTAATCAATACAAGTAGATTTTCTCGCCTTTGAGCTGCTAGATCATAACCAGGATTAATTTTTAATGCTTCTGTGTAATCTGCGATAGCTTTTTCAGGATCTGCACTTGTCTCATACACAAAACCCCTATTGTAATAACTATCAGCATCATTAGGAGTGAGTCGGAGTGCCTCAGTCACATCAGCGATCGCCTCCTGATGATAACCTATTTGAGAAAAAGCCAAACCACGATTATTGTAGAAATTGCTATTACTGGGGTCAATTTTAATTGCTTCAGTATAATCAAAAATTGCACCCTGATAATCTTCCATTTGATGCTTGGCCACACCTCGGTTATAGTAAATTTCAGCGTTACTAGATTCAATTTCTATTACTCTGGTATAATCAGCAATTGCATCCTGATAATTTGCTAATTGATAATGGGCTACAGCACGTTCATAGATAGTTGTAATATCATTATCTTCTATACCTGTTTGAATATTTGCCATTTTTATTACTGTATTGTTTCAATAAATATTTAATCTTAGTATTATATATTATGTTCCCGGAGATTCATCCAAGAGCTTAACGAAGTCAGAAGTCAGAAGTCACAAGTCAGAAGTTGTTTTTTTGGTAGTCCTGCATTGTCATGGTGAAAATATATATTTTTTAATTTCTTCCCACACTTCCCACACTTCCCACACTTCCCACATTCCCCAAACCTCCCACACCCCTCACACTCCCTCTACAATTACTATCCACTACCACCATTTTTTTTACCGAATAATTAAGGTTTAAAGCCTCTTATGATCAAGGAGAAACAATGAATTTATTTTCCTTTTATTCAATCCAATCCGTTTTAGGGAGAAGTAATTATCAATTATCAATTATCAATTATCAATTATAGAAGGGGAATTTACCCCCTGCTCCAAAAACATTTCACCTTAAAAGGTGGAGTTGCGCGACCCAATTTTTTTGATAATTTAGTCTGGAAAAATATATGTATCCGTAAATAATTTACCTGAAACTAGACTCATATTGTTACTTTAGATATACAAAATTTAATAAAAGTTTTTATTTTGTTGTAGATTGAGGTAAAATTATTGACAGATAACCAAGAATGAGGGTCTAAAGCATCCCCTTAGCTGTGTCGCGTGCTGTCGCCCTACAACGAGATAAATAAGACAATTCTATATTTCAAGTCTCCAACTTCAGGGGTTGGTGCTAATAACTAAGGTTTGCTGAAATAGTCTTTTTTAAGAAGTAGGGGAGCGGGGGAGTAGGGAAGTAG
>NZ_LGSU01000806.1 GCF_002260545.1 Hydrocoleum sp. CS-953
AGGGTGTGTTACAGTAGCACCAGCATCCTGTTTGTTAGATTTATTTGACACTCTAGAAGAGTTTGTTACAGTAGCACCAGCATCTTGCTTGTTAGATTTATTTGACACCCTAGAAGAGTTTGTTACATTATCTTTTGACACCCTAGAGGGGTGTGTTACCGTGATGATAATACTGGGATAAGCTATAGCTTTAAAAACAGGTGCATCTCCAAAGTCTATTAATTGTTTTAATTGAGTTTTTTTAACTAAAAAATCTCGTAACTTTTGACCATATCCTGAACGAAAATATTTATTAGAAGTAATATAAGTTAAAACTCCTTTCTCTTTTAAAAGTCTGACTGCTTGTTCAAAGAAATAGACATATAAATCTGCAACTCCTGTATAACAATCGTATTGCTGTTTTAAAATTGGTTTAAGTTCCTTAATTTTCTCCTGTCTCACATAAGGAGGATTACCAATACAAATATCAAAAGAATCAACCCCAAACATCCAAGTAGATTCAAAGAAATCTGAACTACTATTCAAATCATAAGGATTCCATCTTGCTAAAGTATCAGCGATCGCTGTTTCTAAACCAGTTGACTGCAATAATTTACTAATTTCTTGCCTTAAATTTTCATCTTTTTCTCGACATTTTTTCTTTGTTTTCGGTGTTCTTGCCTTAAAATGTTGTTGACGAACTTGCTTTAACTCTTCCTCTTTTTCTATCACCTCTTGACTTCTTAAACTAGACTGAGTTTCTATCCCAATTAAAGAATTAGCAGCCACAAATTTAGTCTCAAGGTTTGGCAAAGGTAAAATCCCACGATTAGGTTGATTGTTATTAACCTTTTGGTCAACAATTAACGATATAAAAAAGCGTAACTTAGAAATTTGTACTGCTATGGGTTGAATATCTACACCAAAAATACAATTTTCAATTAAGAATAACTTCCGGGAATAATCCATCTCATTATTCTCAAATTCATCTTCTATTTCTGCCAACCTTTCCTGTAACTTTTGTATCGCTTCTTCCCTTGCATCTTCATAACTAATCTTTTTTGCTGTCTGAATATCTTCTAAAACAGGCTGTATTGCTTTTTCTTTCTGTTGCTGTTTCCATTTAGTATTATTAGGGTCAATTTTTCCTAAAATAAACACCAATTTCTGTAAAATTCCCATCGGAAAAGCACCCGAACCGCAAGCAATGTCAATGATTTTAAGGTTATCAATTACACTAATTAAATAGTCACATTCATAGTCGTTAAATTGATGGGAATTATCATTATATGACAGTAAATGACGCAAACGGGTAACACAATCATCCTGATTGTTTGATGTAGTAACACAATCATCTTGATTGTTTATTTTAGACAAGCTTCCAGCTTGTGTTACAGAGTGGGTGTTTGGTTCGGTAAGACACCCATCTTGGGTGTTTTTCTCTGGCAAGCTGGAAGCTCGTGTTACGGTAACATTTTTATACAAGCTGGAAGCTTGTGCTACATTGGCGGGATGATTGGCAATATATGTTTGGACTCTTTCTAAATGTTGAGGCGATCGCACAATTTGATCGTAAGATTCTTTTTGCCATAATTGGCCACGACGGTTAAGAGATTTGTTAATTTTGTTAGCAGTGAAGGACTTCCAAGAATGAGTAATTTCTGATAATGTATGATTGCCTAGTGGTGTGACAATAACATGAACATGATTAGGCATAACTACCCATTCTTTTAAATCATAGCGATCGCCGTCAAAATAGGACAAGGCATCAGCTACAATTTTGGCTAGTTGGGGGTCTTTGAGATAACATTTTCCTATACCAGCATCTAACCATTTATCAACTTTTTGGGAAAAAAGACGATTATATTCTGCTTTTTCTGCTTCTGATAAAGGTTCAGGATGTTGTTTTTGCCATTCTTCTTTTTCTTGCTGTAATAATTGAAGCTTTGCTTGAGGAAGAGAGTCTGCTAAACGAAATGTGATAAAATATGTTGCCTTGTTTTGTTGCCAATGGGGAAGGAAACGCCGACTCATTGTAACACACCCATCTTGGGTGTCGTGTTCGGTAACACATCCATCTTGGATGTCTTTCCCTGATAAGCTGGAAGCTTGTGTTACAGAGTGGGTGTCGTGTTCGGTAACACATCCATCTTGGATGTCTTTCCCTGATAAGCTGGAAGCTTGTGTTACAGAGTGGGTNTTCGGTAACACATCCATCTTGGATGTCTTTCCCTGATAAGCTGGAAGCTTGTGTTACAGAGTGGGTGTCGTGTTCGGTAACACATCCATCTTGGATGTCTTTCCCTGATAAGCTGGAAGCTTGTGTTACAGAGTGGGTATTGGGTTCGGTAACACATCCATCTTGGATGTTTTTCCCTGACAAGCTAGAAGCTTGTGTTACAGGGAGGAAGTTTTGTAGATAAGCAATTAACGACTCATCTACCATATAATTAACAATCTCTCTAGGAGTATAAAAAGACCCCGTTTGTTTCCTTGCCGTGGTTTCGGTTTCCGGGTTATATTCTGCTAATAAATTCTCAAATACTTTACCTAACAATTCTGGATCTAAAGCAATTTCTTCCTCAATAGGAGTATTTTCATCAATAGTAAATTTATAACGATTAAAAATATTAATTAATCCCTGAACTTCATACTTTTTATTTTTAGTTCCATAGGCTTTGTTTAAATCAACGTCTCTGACTTTTCCAAAAAAGAGAAAATTAGGAACATTTAAAACATTATCATCCCTATCAGAAAACCCATCAATTCTAATTTTTGTTTTCTCTTTGCCTTTTTGAGACGTTTTAGAGGAATCATCTTTCTCTTTATCTCTATCTAAACACTCAAATAAACCCCCATTAAGAAAAGGAATATCGTGACATAATTCTAAAAAATCATCAGAATTAATAAAATAATCTTGGTAACGATAAACATTAGCTACTCCATAATTTTGATCTATTCCTCCCTTTTGTTTAGTTTGTCCTCTAAACTTTCGGTTATTCCTCACATTCCCCTTTTCTAAGGGGGATTTAGGGGGATGGTTCATTTCGGTATTTAGAGTAGCAAAAAAGAGATTTTGTAAGATAGCTTTATAATAAGTTGTTTCCTCTAATTCCAAAGATTTTAGTAACCTTTGCAGCTTACCTTCATTAAATAAATCATCAGGAACTAACCTCTTTTCCTTTAAAAACCAAACAAAAATTAAACGAGTAATTAAACGAATAACACTGGTAGCATTACGAATNTCGGTATTTAGAGTAGCAAAAAAGAGATTTTGTAAGATAGCTTTATAATAAGTTGTTTCCTCTAATTCCAAAGATTTTAGTAACCTTTGCAGCTTACCTTCATTAAATAAATCATCAGGAACTAACCTCTTTTCCTTTAAAAACCAAACAAAAATTAAACGAGTAATTAAACGAATAACACTGGTAGCATTACGAATAGATTCATCTGCTTCTGCTCCATCAGGAAAAGTCACCATTTGAGTCGCCCAAAAATACCAATTAGAAACTTCCTTAAAGAATTTTTTATTGAGTTCTGATGTATCTAGAACTTTTTGCCAAGCTGTATGTAGTTCGTCAAAATTTTGAACATCTTTCAGAGAGATGAAGGATAAATCTGCTAAAATTTCAAGATGCGCTCGATGGGGAGAATTTATATTAATGTCTTTGATTAAAGTAATCTTTTCTAAGACATCTTTATCCCTATCTAACTTATTAGGACGACGATTAATTATAGATAAGGTAATATAATTCTTTTCGGATAGCTTTTATTTTAGAACGTTATTTGGAGCGAGATTTAGAAAATATTGTCGCTATGGCAATTCCTATTTTAGATATCGATCAAGTAATTATTGACAGNTTTCTAAGACATCTTTATCCCTATCTAACTTATTAGGACGACGATTAATTATAGATAAGGTAATATAATTCCCATAACGAAATAAAATCATAATGGGAATATCAGATTGACGGTTTATTTCACGGGTGATAGTTGCCATTTTACTCCGAGAATAATCAGGATTTTGTAAAGTTAATCCCAGAAAAATATATGACTTTAAATAATCCTTTTCAAAAGAAGGTTGAAATAATCCTAACTGTTCATTTTGAGTAATTTCTTCTTCCGTCACCTGAAAGAAATAATCGACCGACTTCCACTCTTTTAATAATCCTTTATCTTGCCTAAAATTATCCCACCCAAATTCTTGTACTACCTCATCAGGAGTTTGAATATCTAATAAAAATTCTCGTTGAGTTGAGTAACCCAAAGTTTCAAACAGATTTTTAATTCCATCAGCGGTAGAAACTTGAGTAAACTGTTTTAAAGCTTGTTCAATAGAGAACTTAAGATTGTTTTGAGTCATCTTGAATAATTAACCAGGTTATCAATTCAAAGTCTGTACTTTTCGTCACTTGTTCTTCTTTTAAAGGAATCTTACCATCTTTTCCCGACTTAAAGCTTAATTCCATCAGCGGTAGAAACTTGAGTAAACTGTTTTAAAGCTTATTCAATAGAGAACTTAAGATTGTTTTGAGTCATCTNAGTCTGTACTTTTCGTCACTTGTTCTTCTTTTAAAGGAATCTTACCATCTTTTCCCGACTTAAAGCTTAATTCCATCAGCGGTAGAAACTTGAGTAAACTGTTTTAAAGCTTATTCAATAGAGAACTTAAGATTGTTTTGAGTCATCTTGAATAATTAACCAGGTTATCAATTCAAAGTCTGTACTTTTAGTCACTTGTTGTTCTTTTAAAGGAATGATACCTCTTTTTCCTGACTTAAA
>NZ_LGSU01000807.1 GCF_002260545.1 Hydrocoleum sp. CS-953
ATTTTCAGGTAGCCAATAGATTGTTTATGTATTCTTGCCTCCCCCTATTTTCTGTTTTAGATTAGTTTCTAATATTTTTATTTCTAGATAATCTTGTGTCTCTTCCCTTATAATTATGTTTCAAACAACTCGTCGCCGTTTAGCAATTTGGTACACTACAGTCACAGCCATTTTATTACTAATATTTGCTACAGGATTTTATATCTATTTCCGCAGTACCTTAATCGAACGTATAGATGATACATTGCTTCATGTCGTAGAAATAGTAGAGCGATCGCTAATTATCGAACCTATCCCCAACTTTCCTATTGAAAATAGTAAAAAATTCCGTGTCAACCTCGAAGCAAGTTTTCCAGATAATGCTAATACTGTAGAAGATGACCATATTGATATTGAATGGTTTAGTCCAACAGGAAAACTACTTTGGTCAACCTTTTCTGAGCCCCTAAATATTCCCATACATTCCAACCGTATTGGAGAAACAGTACGAATAACTCCCCACTCTGGAAAAATTGAAACATGTAAAAAATTCCGTGTCAACCTCGAAGCAAGTTTTCCAGATAATGCTAATACTGTAGAAGATGACCATATTGATATTGAATGGTTTAGTCCAACAGGAAAACTACTTTGGTCAACCTTTTCTGAGCCCCTAAATATTCCCATACATTCCAACCGTATTGGAGAAACAGTACGAATAACTCCCCACTCTGGAAAAATTGAAACATTACAACCAATCACAAATAATAATTTACTCCTACGACAAGTGACAGATAGAGTAGAAGTAGGTCATCAAATCTTAGGATATTTGCGAGTTAGTCATCCTTGGTTTGAAGTGACAAAACCAATTCGCCAATTAATCCTAGACTTAAGTATCGGTATCTGTTTAGTCGTAATTTCTGTCGGAAGTATCGGTTGGTTACTTTCCGGGTTAGCAATACAACCAGTACGAGAATCTTATCAACATTTGAAAAAGTTTACTGCTGATGCTTCTCACGAACTCCGAAACCCCATAGCAATGATTCAAACTAATGTCCAGGTAGCTTTAGCAGACCCCAAGTTAGCATCATCTGAACATCAACAACAACTACAAGTTATTGAACGTTTGACCCGTCGTTTAGGGCGGTTAGTAGATGATTTACTATTTTTGGCACGTCAAGATAGTAGGATAGTTAAGTCAGAATTTTCACCAATACCTTTGGATGCTTTATTGATGGAAGTAGTAGAAGAACAACAGGCGATCGCTACTGCCCAAGGTATAAATCTAGAATTAAAAATTTCTCTACCTGATTTTATTGAAGAAAATTCAACATCTAATCATATCCCTAAATCTAACTATCAAAATTATAAAAATCAAGAGAAATCTGAAATTATTAAACATCCTATTTCTGAGGAAGATATTACAATCAGAGGAGATTGGCAACAACTGGCCAGGCTATTTACAAATTTGATGAGTAATGGTATGCAATATACCCCATCTGGTGGTCATCTTGTAGTCGAGTTGCAGTACCTTCCAAAAGCTAAAAAGCAAATATTGAGAACTCAGAAAGCTGAACTAGGTGATACTTCTGAGAATAGTGGAGTAATTTTTAAAGGTTGTCAAAATCTTAAAAATGATTGTCTTAAGGTAACGGTTAAGGATAATGGTATAGGCATTTCCAATGAAGATTTGTCTCGTTTATTCGATCGCTTTTATCGAGTAGACCCCGCTCGTTCCCATCGCGGTACAGTTGGGTCAGGTTTAGGGTTAGCGATCGCTCTAGCCATAGTTGAAAATCATCATGGCCAAATATCAATTGAAAGTCGTCCCCAAGTAGGTACTATGGCCACTGTTATGTTGCCTTTACATCAGAATTAGGGCAACCCCTTATCAGTTATCAGTCGTCAGTAGTATGAGTATCTTACTTGCCAGTTGCCACTTAATAGAACCCCTGAAGGGATCTATTTAAAATTAGAGATTGAGAGTAGGGGAGTGTGGAGAGATGGGGAGATGGGGAGATGGGGTGTATTAGATATCTCCCAGTCATCCAATCATCAAATCAATTATTACCCATTTTTGATCAATTATATCATGTCCAGATGATTAGGTATAAATAAAATATTTGGCGATCAAGAGGATATATTTTAATTTTTCCCCTACTCCTCTACTCCCCTACTCCCCTACTATCTTAAATTATAAGCGTTCAATCGGACATGGTATTGAGGATATATTTTAATTTTTCCCCTACTCCTCTACTCCCCTACTCCCCTACTATCTTAAATTATAAGCGTTCAATCGGACATGGTATTAATTCTCCCTCCGACCTATTTTCTGGAGATACGCTTAGGGCTTCTATATTATGTCCGCTGGTATCATTTGTGTAAAAGTTAGCGTCAATATCTACAAGAAATTTAAGTTTTTTTCTGGCTCTTAAGCCCTCTTCCCTTGTCCCTATTCCTTCTTGCTTCTTGCTTCTTCCTTACCTTGACCTTACAATACCGATGCTACCGGACATGATATTATAGCTATTTCAAATAAGGATGGAACACTTTTTATGCTGAAACTCTCTTCTAGCAAAAAATACTTGTGTCAATCTAAATGAAAATGACTATAGATTCTAACTTCTGACTGCTTCAAAATTTCAGACTTATTCAGCAAAACCTAAGTATATTTGGTAAAGTTTAAACTTGTATTTTTACGAAGGAACAAACAATTAATTTATCTAATTAAATCTAACTTTGCCTAATTATCTAAGTTCAGCAGTTAGTCCCTAATTCAAAATCTGAGGAGATGATGATTCAATTCCTGTCTAATTTTGTTAAAACAACCTCTATTATTAGTGCCATTGGTAGCAGTTTAATGATAATCACAATTTCCCACGCTGGAGGCCCACCACCTGGTACAAAGCCTCCTGCTACTAATCAGCAAGAGGATACTTCTGAGCCATCTGGTAATAGAGGAAAACCTGTAGAGGTCGAACCTGAGAACACCGAACCGACTCGCCGTCAGCCTCCGACTCAGCAGCCAGAAACTACTCAGCCCCCACCCCAATTTCCAGAGCCTGCTGGTAGGGTTACCCCTGTTGAAGGTATCATCACTCTAAGATTGATTAATCAAACTGGTGCTGTAATTGGATATCAGGTAATAGGTGGCCGACATCGGATTCTAGGTGAAAGTTCAGTGGTAGAATTATCTGAACTGCCAATTCCACTAACCTTAACCTACCAACGTCCTGATGGTGGTTTACTTTTGGTACGTCCTCAGAGGATTTCTTCTAGAGTATTAGAAGTTATATTTAATCCCACAGAAGATTTTGATTTAGATACAAAGTCACTGAATATTACTGGTAAAGGTGGGGTATTTTTGAACTAGGTCATTTCAGTTATCAGTTATCAGTTATCAGTTATCAGTTATCAGTTATCAGTTATCAGTTATCAGTTATCAGTTATCAGTTATCAGTAGTTACCGAAAAATTAAGGTATAAAGCCTCTCCATTCATGGAGAAAAAAGAAAAAAATTCCTTTTAGTCAATCCTCTTCTTTATAAGAAGAGGTAATTATTAATTATTGAATGAGGTACAGTTGTTTTTCTTCTTTTCTACTCCCTACTCCCTAAAACAATAGAATCTTAACTATTCTGGTTCTTTTGGAACTTTGAGAAACTGATTTATACCTGTACTAACTTGCTCAATATCATCATTCAAATAGATGGCTTTAATATCTTCTGGCAAATTAGTATCTAGATTATGATATCCCTGTTGCAATAAAGATTTTACTTCCTGATGTGAAATTGTTTCTCCCTCAGCTTGGAGATAAGCTGCTATTCTTGTTTCACTCCAGTGAAAAGTCTGAAACATTAACAAAATCAAGCGTAGTAAAGGCTCTAACTGATCTAATACTTGCCTGAAATAGCACCATAAAGGTGGTGGGGCCATTTCTAAAGAATAACGAATTGACTCGACAGGGGGCATTTCTTCTTGGTTAATACTAATGGCTGTAATATTAATTAACCAATTCTGAAGAGTAGTATTTCCAGTCTCTGGATCTGCTCCCTCTCGCAAATCTAAGCCACGCAATTCGTAAAATATATGTTGCCAGGTTTGAGCAAATAGATAGTCTGCTTGAACAGGCGATCGCACAGAATGTTGAATTAAAGTTTGGACTATCATACCATAACGACAGAAAATAGTGACAAAGTATTTTCCTTGGTCTGGATAGTTTTGAAATAGGGTCAACAGTTCTTGGTCACTGTGATGAAATAGTGATTTAACTATGGGGTGATTAGATTCGGGAAATTTGTAAGTAGGCTCTGTTTTTAGCATATACTTGGAAAAATTAGATTAATGAATCATAAAATTTAAGAAGCACTATTAATTCTAAAATATAAATTCCTTTAGCTAAATCAAAATATAGTCGTTTGAAATAAAAATTAGACGGCTAAATTCCTGATTTAAAAGGATTATATCAAGGTTAAGTATCTCAATCCTTTTCTGGAATGACTATAGCAGTCGCCATTACTAAGGCAGACATTCTCGCACTTCTCAAATTTAGTCCGTTCTGCAAATTCAACTTCTGACTTCTGACTTCTGACTTCTGACTTCAGCTAATTCTATCCATAGCTCTTTTTCCGCCCCACTGCCCAACAATTTTATCATCATATTCATCAGAAATTTTTAAAACTGCTTTAACAGATGCTTCTAACTCTGGTTTATCACAAGTCGAACCAACTATTGTATGTTCAAATATAATATTATTATTGTCATCTATACCAAAAGCACCAAAGCGCATTT
>NZ_LGSU01000808.1 GCF_002260545.1 Hydrocoleum sp. CS-953
AGGCTCGTTCAATATTTAGCATTCTTCTGGCCAATTTCTGCTTGAACCATTTTACCTTATTTCCCAACAACTCTAATATGTATTTAAGCATACCACTAGGCAGGCTGCGCTCAATCTCAATGAAATCCATTAGAACAAAACTCAAATTAAATAATAAACAAAAAACGCTCTTTGCACAACACGCAGGTTATAGTAGATGGTGCTACAACTGGGGTTTAAGTTTATGGAATGGTGCTTACAGAGATGGTTACAAGCCCAACCCTCGTAAACTCAGAGAGATTTTTACTAATCACACCAAACCCCTCTACCCCTGGATGAAAAACTTGTCGTCTAAAGTTTATCAATATGCTTTCCGAAACTTGGGTGAAGCATTTAAGAGGTTTTTTCAGGGATTGGGTAAACGCCCACGGTTTAAGAAGAAAGGTAAGTCTGATTCTTTCACAATTGATAATTCTGGAAAACCAATAGAACTAAATGGATGGAATCATAAATTACCTTTTATTGGTATGGTCAAAACTTATGAACCCATTGAAGCAACAACTAAAAAAATAACAATTAGTAGACTTGCAGGTGATTGGTATCTTAGCTGTAGTTATGAATTTACTCCGACTTCAACTCCAAAAACTACTGAAGTTGTAGGTGTTGACTTAGGTGTAAAAACCTTAGCAACTTTAAGCACGGGAGTTGTTTTCTCTGGTGCTAAATCTTACAAGAAATTTGAAAGCAAGCTCTCTAAGTTACAATACCTTAACCGCAATAAAAAGATTGGTTCAGCTAACTCGAAGGCGACGCAACTTAAAATTGCCAAGCTACACACAAAGGTAGCTAATATCCGTAAAGACGTGCTTCATAAATTGACAACATATCTAGCTAAAAACCACAGCATTGTGTCAATTGAAGATTTGAATGTTCGCGGTATGTTGGCCAACCATAAGCTAGCTAAGTCTATAGCCGATCAAGGATTTTATGAATTCAGGCGACAACTTGAGTACAAGTGTGAGTGGTATGGCTCTAACCTAGTAGTTGTGGATAGATTTTTTCCATCATCAAAGACTTGCAGCAAGTGCGGTCATGTTCAGGATATGCCATTAAATGTGAGAACTTTTGATTGCCCTGAATGTGGCATATCCATAGACCGCGATCTGAATGCCAGTATTAATTTGAGGAATGCGGTCGGCTTGACCGTTAATGCCTGTGGACGGAGTGCTGCCGACAGTTCCGGTTGAAGCAGGAAGTAAACATTAAAATATCACGCTATGTGACGTTTTATATCAGTTTTATGAAGCAGAATAATTCCATGCCAATGAATTGAGGTATCTGTTTTGAGATTGTTTGTGACTTTAATAGTAGCTGTTTGACCTTCCCGCAAACGAATTAATGATCCTGGAATTGAACCGTCAACTGTCATAGCGGTAGCTTTTCGCTCTCCTATTTTGAGTTTGGTTTCCTGAATTTGGAGATTAATTAAATCAGGATATTTACTGCCATTTTCAGGCTCACTTGCAGCAATAATTTGTCTGCTATAAGAAGGTAAAATATTGTCTATGGCTGTGACTATACCTACCCCAGCAGTGAAACCTAAGAAGTTTCGTCTAGTAAGTGGGTTGATTTTCATAGTTTTAGTTAACTTTTTGCTCAATTTGTAGTTAAAAAAAATTATGGTTAATGTTGATTTTTGAATTGATAGAACATATTGATATTTTTTCCAAATTAAACTAATTTTTTTTACTAAATGCTAGTGTGCCTTAAGAATATGAAATTGGGATGAAATATCAACTAGATTTTTTTTAAATTTTAGTAGTTATAGCACTACGCATTAAGGTTAGGACATTTCTAAATCCTAAAACCTTTGAAAAGTCTGCTACTCCCTATTCCCTACTCCCTACTCCCTAGCGCGTAGCGCTATATAATCTCTGAAGCAACAAAGAGAGTATTTCAAAAATTTATTAATGGTGGATTACGGTGCGAATCAAAATTTATTGGTATATCTCCAAAATCAATCCTGCACCTAACCCACTGTACTGGCGCGTCAACCTTAAAGTAGTGGAATAGATTTTTGATATCAAGCTTTGAAAAGTCAGCATCGTAGCATTTTCCTCAACTAACATTTAAGGCTTGACACGGCACTATGAAATAGAGGATTTTATGATCGCCACAAGTACAAGATAGTTATTAAGGACTTTAGATTGAGATTTCATCCTAATTTCATAAATGCCTTGTATACTTAAGTATTGATTGCCTTAAAAAAGCTCAGTTAATTTCAAATGTTTGATTATAAAACCTGACAAAATTGGATTTATTACTGAAGAACAATCAGGTTTTTCTTCAAAATATTAGAAATAGTCTCTAATAGGAGTAGAAAACATAATGTACACTATATCTTTCCTTGCTCATGCCCCAGAATTTCATGTACCCAATAAAAATGATAATTCAAAAGCAGAAGTAAAACCAGTAGAAAATAATTCTGTTGATCAAAAACCAGAAAATCAAATACAACAAATATCTTCCCCAAAGGTGGAAACTCAAGTAGAAGGTAATTCTATTGATCAAAAACCAGAAAATCAAATACAACAAGTATCTTCCCCAAAAGTGGAAACTCAACTAGAAACAGTTGTAGAGGAAAAAGTTATCAATTCAGTTGATTTACCTCAAACAAATATTTTTATGCCACAGCCTGGAGAAATTATTTTTTTTCTGTTATTAACTATGCCTTTTTTACTATTTTCAATGAAACGGTATATATTTAGATAAAGTTATAGAGTGGTAGTCAAAAAAATATTAATCTCCCAGTCTTTTTTATTCGACTAATTGCCAAAAAAACGCTCTAAATTAACCTATATTATATGGTCTTTGGAGACCAAAGNCCGAAAAGTTATAGAGTGGTAGTCAAAAAAATATTAATCTCCCAGTCTTTTTTATTCGACTAATTGCCAAAAAAACGCTCTAAATTAACCTATATTATATGGTCTTTGGAGACCAAAGCGCCTATAGGCTACTCTAACTTTAATAACTGGAGATGCAACTGGATAAAATTGCTATTATTCCTGTTTGATTCACTTGATTATTTCTGATATAAAATCATATCATGTCCGCTTGTATCGTTTGTGTAAAAGTTGGGGAAATATTTACACCATATTTAAGGTTTTTCCTTTTCTTCTTCCTTCTTCCTTCTTCCTTCTTCCTTCTTCCTTACCTTCTCTATACAATGTCGATGCTACCGGACATGATATCAACCATAAATAAGACTTAAACTATGAAAATTAATAAAGTCAGACTGCGCCAAATNGTTTTTCCTTTTCTTCTTCCTTCTTCCTTCTTCCTTCTTCCTTCTTCCTTACCTTCTCTATACAATGTCGATGCTACCGGACATGATATCAACCATAAATAAGACTTAAACTATGAAAATTAATAAAGTCAGACTGCGCCAAATTCACTATTGGTTTGCACCAATAATGTTATTTCCTGTACTACTTACTTTAATTACAGGTTCTCTATTTCAAATATCAGTTATTACTGGTCAAGCTAATGATTTTATTTGGCTATTGGAATGGCATAGAGGCAAGTTTGGGAGAATTAATTTAGAGATGATTTATCCATTTTTAAATGCCTTTGGAATTTTCATGCTGGCAGTGACAGGAATTATGATGTGGTTCCAAACTCGCCGAAAATATAAGAGATAATGAAAACAAGCTATTTACTCAATTTTTAGTTTTATAAAGATATACAATTTTCGGNTTTGGAATTTTCATGCTGGCAGTGACAGGAATTATGATGTGGTTCCAAACTCGCCGAAAATATAAGAGATAATGAAAACAAGCTATTTACTCAATTTTTAGTTTTATAAAGATATACAAAAAAAACATCAAATTATTTTTGAGATTTATTATATATTATTTCCCATCGGTAAAAAATAGATTATTCCTATTTATCCACATTTATCCACAGGATTAAAGCGATAACCTAAACCATAAACCGTTTCAATTAAATCTCCTCCTCCACTCGCCCCCAATTTACGTCTTAATAATCTAATTTGAGCAGCAACAACATTACTTATTGGTTCCGCATCTAATTCCCAAAGTTGAGCTAAAATTTGGTCTCGACTAAGAATTTGGTGAGGATGTCGGAGAAAATATTCTAGCAAGACAAATTCTTTATGAGTCAGATTAATTACTTCTCGATCCTGATTTTTATTAATGAAACAAATAGTATTAGTACCATAGTCTAGAATTAGATTTCCTACCTGTAATTGTTGGGGTTGAATTTCAGGCGATCGCCTTTGTAAAGCTCTGAGTCTAGCTAATAGTTCTGGCATTCCAAAAGGTTTAACTAAATAATCATCTGCTCCTGCATCTAATCCCATTACTTTATCTGCCATACTATCTTTTGCTGTTAACATCAAAACGGGTAAAGCACTATTTTTTTGTCGCAAAAATTTGACTACTTCTAACCCTGATAAACCAGGCAGCAACCAGTCAATAATAGCAAGGCGATATAAGGTAAATTGACTTTCTAAATATTCCCATGCTATTGCACCATCAACAGCCCAATCAACCACATAGGATTCTTGATGGAGAACCCGTTTAATTGCTGCTCCTAAATCTGGTTCATCTTCGACCAATAAAACTCGCATAATTAGATTAGTTTAGTAACTTTATACTCTAAATATACAGTATTAAAAATCCACAGCAGATATTTATAAAATAAGATTGTGAAATAAAGATTAATTGTTGGGGCTAATTTTACAAATCAGTCGAATGCCATAAGATAAATAT
>NZ_LGSU01000809.1 GCF_002260545.1 Hydrocoleum sp. CS-953
ACCAAGAGGCAATTCAAGATTTTAGTCAAGTTATAGAAATTAATCCTAACTTTGCTGAAGCATATTATGGTAGAGGTTTGGCAAGGTTTGATTTAGGTAATAGGCAAGAAGCAATAGTAGATTATACTCAAGCTTTGGCAATTAATCCTAATTATATAGATGCTTATTTAGGTCGTGGTATTGCTAGGTTAATAATAGGAGATATTTCGGGAACTATTGCAGATGCTAATCAAATAATTGCGATTAATAGTAATTATGCTCCAGCATATAAATTGTTAGGTAATGCTTACCGTAAACAAGATAATCAAGCAGATGCAATTGCTAGTTTTAAGCGTGGCGGAGAATTATATTTAGAACAGAAGGATGCTGTTAATTGTCGGAAATGTTTGAATAATATTCAACAATTGCAAAATGTAGTTTCTCCTGCTGTTAAAACTGATAGTAATGTTCAGTGGAAAAAAGGTGATAGTAAAACATTTTTAACTCGAATGTTGAGAAGATTTGAAAAAGGCGATCGCCGAGGAGCAATAGCAGATTTAAACTGGGCATTACAAGTGGATGCTTCAGATTCTCAAGCTTATTGTTGTCGAGGAATTATTCGTTATAAACAAGGGGATAATTTAGGGGCAATATCAGATTTTAATCAAGCTTTGCAATTTAATAATCAAGATGTTTTAGCTTATCGAAATAGGGGTATGATTCGTAGTAAAATGGGAGATTTTAAAGGAGCGATCGCTGATTTTGATGCTGCTTTAAAAATTGAACCAAATAATTCACTTATTTATGTTACTAGAGGCAATGCTTATCGAGATATGGGTGCGTATCAAGAGGCAATAAAAGATTATGAACAAGCATTAAAAATTCATCCTAATGAAGCAAATGCTTTTTATCAGAGAGGTATTATTTATTCTCGTTTAGAAGAAATGACAAAAGCGATAGATGACTATCAGAATGCTGCTAAATTATTTGGGGAAGCTGAAGACTGGAAGAATTATCAAAAAACTTTGGATAATTTGAATAAAATTCAGACAACTGTACCTCGTGAGAATAATAATATTGATGAAGATATTAAGTATAAGAAACTGAAACAACAACTGTTAAAAATGGTTGGCGGACATTGGGAAATGGCAGAAATATTAATTGCAAAAGTTGAAGAGAAATATCCTGGTAGAGATAGGATTTGGTATTTGGAAAAAGTTATATCTGATTGGCAGCAACAGCAGGATAGTTGATTTATTAATTGATAATGGATAATTAATAATTAATAATGGATAATGGATAATGGATAATTATTTTTGTTTTACTTTTTGGCTGTCGCCGACATGAAATACTACATGAAAAGCATTTTGCTGGCGCAAAGCTTTCCGGTACACAATATTCATTATAAATTTGATGGGAGCATCTTGCTCCCACTGTTGCCTTCAGAAATATTAACCTTCAAACCCTAAGTCTTATTACCGAAAAATCAAGGTATAAAGCCTCTCCATTCATAGAGAAAAGAGAAAAAAAATTCCTTTAGATCAATCTTCTTCTTTATAAGAAGAGGTAATTAATAATTATTAATTATTAATTATTGAACATAGGTCATATTGTGATCTATAGCTGAGAAAACTTGATTCTTAGCAGTTTCGGAAGTTAAACATTCACAGGCTAACTGAGCTACATCAGCTCGATGAATAGTTCCGGCAATTTTATAGTCTGTAGTTAAAAAACCATTACCTGTAGCTGGTTCCGACTTTAAACCACCAGGGCGAATAATAGTATAAGTGAGTCCACTGTTAATCAGATGCTGCTCTGCTTTTTCTTTTTCTAGCAAGACCGGACCGAGAGTTTCTAATGCTTGGGGTGGCAAAGCAACTGCACTTTCACCACTACCGATAGAGGAAATAAGGATAAATTGTTGTACTTTAGCTTTGACAGCAATATCAATCAGATTTTTATTACCCAAATAGTCAGCACGCTCACCATCTTTCGGTAAACCACCAATAGTGCTAATAACTGTGCCGATATTTTCCTCACCTAGTATTGCAGTTTCCACAGATGCTATATCTAAAGCATCACCCATGACAACTTTAAGACCCATTCCCTCTAATTCGGGTTTAGTGTCGGGCAAACGCAATAATGCTTTAACTTTGTGATTTTCTGCAATTAGACATTTAGCAATTTCTCGCCCTACTCCTCGACTTGCACCAGCTAAAAAAATGTAAGATTCAGATGTCATGTTTGCGATAATTTTCTAATTTTGGTATTAAGGTTTATAGTTAGGACTTACGCAGGCGAACCCAGAAACGCGGTTTCTACGAGAAATCCTTGTTTTGAACAATAGATGTCTACGAGAAACTGGGTTTCTTTGCGTAAGTCCTAATAGTATAGCAATTATATCATGTCTGGTTGAATGGGTTTGGAGACCAAACCCCTACGGATATTTTAGGAAAGCAGAAGGCAGAAGGTTTTTTTCATTGCGATCTTAATTTTATCAGGACTTACGCAACTGCAACGTATTTTCGTCATTGCGACGGTCGGGTTTGCGGAGCAGTCCGGAACGGATAGCAATCTCAAACCCCTGTTTTTCGTACCTCATGCGTAAGTCCTATTTATATAGAAACTATTTGGTATCTCTGCTCCCTGCTATAATTAATTTCCTGTTAATTCAATAGCACGTTGATAAGCTGCTACAGACTCATTAAGTTGACCTATTTCTTGTAAAGCATTTCCTAACAAATGGTAAACTTCTCCCATATCTATATTATCCTCGCTTTCAGGAAAAGTTGCTTGAGTTTTATTAGCGTCTAATTTAATGACTTGCTCATAACAAGCGATCGCCTCTTGCCATTGTTCTTTTTCTGTTAAAGCTTTACCTAAAGCATAGTAAGACTCTATAGACTCAGAATTTAACTCTACTACCTGTCGATAATATTTAACTGCTTCATCCCAGTTTTCTTGGGAGCTAAATATTTCTCCTAAACTATAGTAAGCTTCCCACAATTTAGGGTCTAATTTAATAGCTTGCTCAAAACAACATATTCCTTGCTTTGTTTTACCTTCTTCTANTCTGTTAAAGCTTTACCTAAAGCATAGTAAGACTCTATAGACTCAGAATTTAACTCTACTACCTGTCGATAATATTTAACTGCTTCATCCCAGTTTTCTTGGGAGCTAAATATTTCTCCTAAACTATAGTAAGCTTCCCACAATTTAGGGTCTAATTTAATAGCTTGCTCAAAACAACATATTCCTTGCTTTGTTTTACCTTCTTCTATTAAACCATTACCTAAAGTACAAAACTCTTGGGGAGTCGTCCAACTGGGATGTTGGATAAGCGCATTGTAGGATAGCTCCGCAGCTTCATCAACTTTTCCTTGAGCTAGCAATAACTCAACTAAATTGCGATAACCATCTTTTAAGTCGGGTGCCAGTTTAATTGCTTTTTGGTAAGCACTTATCGCTTCTGACTGTCGCTGCTGTTGAACATATAATTCTCCTAAACTGATATAAACTTCGGGAAAATTTGGTTGCACTTCTAAGGATTTTTGATAAGCACCCATGGCTTCATCTATTTTATTCATCTTTACCCAAGCTTTACCCATTATTTGATAAGCTACAGCATTAGGTTTCAGAGAAATTATCTCTTCACAAGTAGCGATCGCTTGATAGAATTTACTATTGGCTAAATTTGCCTCTGCTTGTTTAATTAAGTTTGCTCGATCCACTTTAGGCGACTTATTTTTTCCTTTGTGGTCTAAAGATGACTGCAAAATATCTTCAGGATGAATATGTTGAGGTTTATGACCGTTAATTTCTACCTGTTTCTCTACTTTATTATTAGCTACCTCTTTAGCTTTTTGCTCGTAAATTAGAGCTTCATCTAACTTACCCTGACGCTTCAAAGTAGCAGCCAAATTATGATAAGCAGCAGCATAATTTGGGTTTAATTTGATCGCCCGTTGATAACAAGATATAGCTTTAGTGAATTGACTTTGACGACAGAGAGTATTACCTAAATTTAGATATTGGTCAGGAGTAATATTTTCTGGTTGCAAGGTATATGCTTGATACCAACAGTCTGCTGCTTCTGCTTGTTTACCTACCTGAGACCATGCTTTGGCTAAGTTGCGATATGCTCCAGCAAAATCTGGTTTAAGAGTGATCGCTTTCTGATAACAGGGTATTGCCTGCTCCCATAATTCTTCTTGTGCATACAGACTGCCCAGGTTAGAATGAATTGAAGCATCTTTACTATCAAGAGATATTGCTTTTAGGTAATTTTTTTTCGCTTCCTGATGTTGACTAGCACTACCCATTTTTTGCTGGATATTACCTAATATTTTGTAAGCTATTGCTAGCTCTGGTTTAACTGCTATTGCTTGTTGACATTCAGCGATCGCTTTTTCATATAATCCTTCTTGGTTATAAGTGGTAGCATTTTGAATATGAATATCTGCTAGGGATATCTCTAATGCTAGTGACATCTCTGATCCTTTATTCTCAACAGGATGAGCATTTATCTGTATGGCTGTTTGCTCGGTGTCTTCTATTTGGTCAATAGGGGATAAATTCTGTGTTTGATCTATTTTTTGTGCTGCATTTTTATAGCCATTACCATTAGTATTGCTAAAATTTGTTTGATCATAAAAACTTAACTCTTCAATAGAAAATTCTATTGTATCTTTTTCGGCCTGATTTTTCAGTAGGTATAGATTTAGGAATTAAAACTTTTGCTACATTGAGTAATGGTCAAAAAATTGATGCGCCTAAACCCTTGAAAAAACGGA
>NZ_LGSU01000081.1 GCF_002260545.1 Hydrocoleum sp. CS-953
TCTGCCACTCATCCCATCATCAAATCAATTATTACCCATTTTTTATCAATTAATTCTCCACCAGAACCTATTTCTTGGAGATACGGTTAGGGCTTCTATAAGGAAGAGAAAGTTTTTTGTTCGCCTAAGCGGAACGGAGTTTTATCGCTCACTTGAAAATAGGGTTTGTGGAGCGTGATATCAGATGTATCACAGAGCGCGTTTTCATAGCGTAGTATTGGTCATTTGTCAAAAAAATTTAGATGCGTTTTCCCTGAGAGGGAAACAGGTTTAGTTAAAATATCCCCATTTATGGTTGCCAGTAGTAAAATGTAACGGTTGTTTTAGTTGTAGATAGAGTGTGATAGAACGTTACACCTTACCCGAAATGGGTGAACTTTGGACTGATAATGCCAAGCTGAAAACTTGGCTACAAGTGGAAATAGCTGTCTGTGAAGCTCAGGCAGAACTTGGCTATATACCTGCTGAGGCAGTAGTAGAAATTAAGGCCAAGGCAAATTTTGACCGGGAGCGGGTGCTGGAAATTGAGGCAGAAGTCCGCCATGATATGATTGCCTTCTTAACAAATGTTAATGAATATGTTGGTGATGTCGGACGTTATATTCACCTGGGTTTAACAAGTTCTGATGTTTTGGATACTGCTCTGGCATTGCAAATGGTTGGGAGTCTGGATGTGTTGTTGTCATGTGTGGAAGAGTTAGGGCAAGCTATTCGCTATCAAGCACAACAACATAGAGAAACTTTCATGGTTGGGCGTTCCCACGGTATTCATGCGGAACCGATGACGTTTGGTTTTAAATTGGCGGGATGGTTAGCGGAGGTTTGTCGGCATCGCCAGAGGTTAGTGCAACTACGTCAGAATATTGCTGTGGGTAAAATTTCTGGAGCAGTGGGAACTTATGCAAATATTGACCCCAGAGTTGAGGCGATCGCTTGCCAAAAACTGGAACTTGAACCAGATACAGCTTCTACTCAGGTAATTTCTCGCGATCGCCATGCTGAGTATGTACAAACCCTTGCTTTATTGACTGCTTCTATTGAACGTTTTGCGGTGGAAATTCGTAACCTGCAACGGACTGATGTTTTAGAGGTTGAGGAATATTTTTCTCAAGGTCAAAAAGGTTCGAGTGCAATGCCTCATAAACGTAACCCTATCCGTTCGGAAAGGTTAACGGGAATGGCGAGAATTGTGCGGGGTCATGCTGTTGCTGCTTTGGAAAATGTTGCCCTTTGGCATGAGCGTGATATTTCTCATAGTTCGGTAGAAAGGGTAATTTTGCCAGATGCTTGTATTTTGACTCATTTTATGCTTAAAGAAACTACTGAGTTAGTTAAGAAATTGTTGGTATACCCAGAAAACATGAAGCGAAATATGAATGTTTATGGAGGGGTAATTTTTAGTCAACGAGTGCTTTTAGCTTTAGTAGAAAAAGGCATGATACGAGAAGATGCTTATAAAATTGTTCAGTCTTGCGCTCATCAAGCTTGGAATCAACCCAATGGTAATTTTCAAGATTTAATTAGTCAAGATGAACAGGTAAAAAGTCAATTATCTGAGGCAGAAATTGCAGCTTGTTTTGATCCGAAACATCATTTAAAACATTTAGATGATGTCTATCAAAGATTAGGTATTTAGTAAGCAAACAGCAGTCAGCTATCAGCTATCAGCTTCTAACAAAAATCTACATTTCCTACGACAGAATTGTATAGGTTTACAACTCAAATTCGTCGTTATTGTGCTTCAATTCTCTAGTTAAAAATGTAGCAGAAGTTAAACTAATACTTGCTTCATTCATTCAAAAGCTAATAGCTGAATGCTGACATTACTCAATGATTAATAATTAATAATTACCAAAAAATCAAGGTATAAAGCCTCTCTTTTCAAGGAGAAACAAAAAAAAATTTTCTTTTATTCAATCCTCTTCCTTTTAGGGAGAAGTAATTATCAATTATCAATTATTGAACTGTTCGTCAATCCTCTTCTTTTCAAGGAGAGGTAATTCTAAATTCTAAATTC
>NZ_LGSU01000810.1 GCF_002260545.1 Hydrocoleum sp. CS-953
GTCTAATACTGAAATCAGATAAATTATTATAAGCTTTTATTATACACCACTATCTACTTTTCTTAGACCTTTACCAAATCTTTATATATTTAACAGGACTTACGCAGTACCTCTATATATAGAGTATAAATTGGTCATTATTCAAGAGATAGACACTATCATTAGTGCCGTTGCGTAAATCCTGTTTAATCTAATCGGGACTTATGCAAGCCATCTGTAAATAGTATTTTTTGTAGTAGCAATTGATGAATTGCCCCTACAGGTAGGGTATGTGCGTAAGTCCTGATAATCTCTAGCTATCTTCATCGAATCTTCAGATATAACTATCTATCCTTACGTTATGATACGGTTGTTGATCAATTAGGAGAAAACAGCAATGATAAAGTTAAAGGATCTAATAGCTTCAACAGTATTAGGTGCTGGTTTGTTTTTGATTAATCTAGCTCCAGCACAAGCCATAATTTTTAACTGGAGCTTTAGTAATAATGTTGGTGGAATAGATGGAACAGTTTCAGGAACATTAGAATTATCAGAAAGTAATGGAGATGGAGTTGCAGCAACATCAGTTATCCTGAAATCTACAACAAATCCAGTATTTGATGATTTAGTTGGATTTGATTTTTCTACAGTTCCAAACTTCCAGAATCAATTTAATGTGACAGGAGGAGAGATTACAGCAGCACTTTTTGGAACTGATTTCTTTAGTAATACAACTAATTTTAATCTAGAATTCAACTCAGAGGTATTTGGAGATCCAGATAGTCAAAATTTAGGTTTACTCACAATAGCTGGAAACCCACTACCCACTTCTATTGGTGGTGATGGAATTTGTCCTGAAAATTGTTTACAAACAGCTCCACTTTTTGGAGACAATACAGGAGAAACTGAGTTTGCTCCTACTTTTAATGCTGTACTTGAAACTTCACCTAATGCTGTACCTGAAACTTCACCTACTGCAGGGTTATTAGTTGTATTGGGATTAATTGGAGTCAGCCAACTTCGTAAAACAATTCGTAATTAGTTTGGATAAAAACTTTTACCGAAAAATTGTGGTTTAAACCCTCCCCTTTTAAGGGGATAATAAATAAAAATTTTNAATTTGTCCTGAAAATTGTTTACAAACAGCTCCACTTTTTGGAGACAATACAGGAGAAACTGAGTTTGCTCCTACTTTAATGCTGTACTTGAAACTTCACCTAATGCTGTACCTGAAACTTCACCTACTGCAGGGTTATTAGTTGTATTGGGATTAATTGGAGTCAGCCAACTTCGTAAAACAATTCGTAATTAGTTTGGATAAAAACTTTTACCGAAAAATTGTGGTTTAAACCCTCCCCTTTTAAGGGGATAATAAATAAAAATTTTCATGATTAGTCAATCCTCTTCTTTTCAAGGAGAGGTAATAATTAATAGTTAATAATTAATTATTAATTGTTGAAAAACATTCTGTGCCAATCAAGCACAGATGAAAAAAAATTCAAAAATGAATAAAGATACTGGTTTTGCCAGTATCTTTATTCACTATTTTATAAACTGAAATAATGACAATTGACCACTACCCATAATTTTACCCAATTGGCATTAAATCAAACTACTTAACTTTAGATTCCTTTCTCGTAAAACCTCATCATAAAGCATTTCCAATTGAGTAATATTTCGACTCAGAGTATAACGTTCCAAAACCCTTTGCCGAGCTTTTTGCCCCAAAAGAATACTTAACTCAGGATGATCCCTAAACACAGGCAATAAAGTTTGTAATTGGGTAGTAACATTATGAGTATTTAAAATTATACCAGCTCCTTTCTCCAACACCTCACCATCAGCACCCGCATCTGTAGCTACACAAGCTAAACCACAAGACATTGCCTCCAATAAAGCCAAAGACAAACCCTCCACCAAAGAAGGTAAAATAAATACATCAGCACCACGCAAAATTTCTATCCGTCGTTGCTCATCACTCACATACCCAAACCAACTAACTCCCTGAACATCGCCATAAAACATTTCCAGAGAAGCAGCTAATGGCCCATCCCCAACGATCGCTAAACAACTATCATTACCCATATCCGAATGTTTCCAAGCTTTGAGCAGAGATTCTACATTTTTCTCTGTGGAAATACGACCCAAATATAGAAACACACGGCTAGCATTTAACTCAGTCTTCAAACTAGAGACACCAGGAGAATACTTATCTGCATCTACTCCATTAGGAATAACTGCCACTTTTTTTTCAGGGACCCCCAATTTAATAAATAAATCTTTCTGTATTTCTGAAAAAATAATTACTCGGTCATAATTTGCTAGAAAAGGAGCATAGAGTTGATAGGCTAAAAATTGGGTTCCAGATTTAATATTCCGTGGTTTACTATCAAACTGGGCATGAAAAGTTGCTACTAAAGGAATATTTAACTCCTCACAAATTTCAGGTAATAAAAAATCTAGAGGAGATANGAAAAGGAGCATAGAGTTGATAGGCTAAAAATTGGGTTCCAGATTTAATATTCCGTGGTTTACTATCAAACTGGGCATGAAAAGTTGCTACTAAAGGAATATTTAACTCCTCACAAATTTCAGGTAATAAAAAATCTAGAGGAGATAGGGTAAGAGATGCGTGGACAATATCAGGCTTAAGTTTCTGTAGAGCCTGACTTAAGACTTTACTAGATTTAAGACTAGGTATGGTGTAACCCTGAGATTTATATATACAAGGTAGAGACACTTCCTGAAACTTTGGCCATTTGTCAGGTTCAGTATCTTCAGTTGCAAAGTGAAGGAAGCTAACCTGATAACCTCTATCCAATAGAGCATTGGTTATTTCTCTGGAGTAAGTGACGTTGCCACAAAAAGGATATTTTTTTCCAAGCCAAGCAATATGCATTCAGATGAACGGGCAGATATTATTATTGAGCGATTTTATCGTAAACAGACAAAAAACGTCTCAGTCTGTAAATAATACCATCTGCCATCTAAAAAGTTAGATTCAGTCTAGCTATTAGTCAGAAGTTGTAGGGGCGAATGGCCATTTGCTACCCACAACTTTCCTATTGGAATGCTCCGCATTCATGTCGGCT
Source organism: Hydrocoleum sp. CS-953 (assembly GCF_002260545.1). Lineage (GTDB taxonomy): Bacteria > Cyanobacteriota > Cyanobacteriia > Cyanobacteriales > Microcoleaceae > Trichodesmium. The sequence goes on from NZ_LGSU01000810.1 coordinate 3,072, forward strand.
CAAGCGCCGAAACGTTTTACCGAAATATTGTGGTTTAAAGCCTCCCCTTGGATAGGGGATAATAAATAAAAATTTTCTTGTTTGTCAATCCTCTTCTTTTCAAGGAGAGGTAATTCGCGCATTCTTAATTCTTGAAATGTTCCGTAGGAAAACGCCCCTACAAGATGTATGGAACTTCAGAATTTTTTTGGGTCAACTTTCATTATTTCAGCGATCGCCACTGTGAAAAGTTTTAATTATCAATCTGAACTTCTAGTTTTAAATTTTTCAATTTTGTCATCAATCTCTGACAAAAAATGGCAAAAATTCCCTGAAATATTCAACGGAATTTCAATACTTTCCGCGTTTTCCATGATAATATGAATATAGTATAATCTAAGGCTTTTTCTGTTTACAAAAGATTTTATAGCCTGAAACGCTTATTATTTCGTTGTTTAGACAAGCGATCGCCTCTTATGGATTTAAGGATGACGAACTAATTTTTCTAAGTTATCCATATACTGATTTGACGTATTTGCAATTTTATGATATGATAAAATATTACTTACATTATCTGTAAATCTGGGCGGGATAACCATCCATCGACAGTTATCACCGATAGCCCTTATTTCGCTTGATACGGCAGAGATGAATGGTGCAGATTGATTTTCAGATCGCCGTTTTCATCGCGAACATAACCAAAAGAGTATTCTACCTTGATCTCGCTACCGTCTGTTTTGGTGAAAAAATACTCACCCATCGAGGTGGCTGTATTGCACTGGGTAATAATTCCTTCATTCTCAAAGCGCACTTTGTTATAGGGCGCAAGAGCAAAACCTTTATCTTCGCTGATGCTGCCACCGACAAAATAAGACAAAGCCTCTTTCTCTGTCCCTCTGAACGGATCATCGCTGGCCAGTGTAGGTTTGAACAAAACCGTACCAAGATCATAAGCATAAAGCCTGTCAAGAGTGCTTTGTGCTTCTGCTTCTGGGTTTTCTGCCTTGCCAATGGCGACAATGGCTTGGCCCCAGCTTTGCTGTGCAGCTAAAACATCGCTTTCTGTGACAGGATTTTCGCATGGCGCAGCCTGTGTCTGTGTCGTTTCCGGAGATTGAGGGTTCGTGCAACTAGCTATTATGGGTACTGTGGATAGGATTAAAAGTCCAAATAAATATGGTTTCATGGTCATCTTTTTCTTTTATAGGGCTAGGCGTAAATAGGTTAACCTATTTCTACCTAAAGGATTATAGATAATTTTCTTGAGAAAGTTGCTGAAATTGTTCATCATTTCTGGATAATTGGCCAAGGAAATAGATATAGCGCTACTTGAATAGGGAATAGGGAATAGGGAATAGGGAATAGTAAACTGTCAAAGGGTTTTTCCTGCGGAACGCTCCGCGTTTTCCTACGGAATGCTACGCAAACATGTTGCGAAGCAAAACAGGATTTAGAAATGTCCTAACCAATTAACCTAGTGCTATATTATTGAAAAATCATGGGCGTTGGTGATTTTGGCTATGATTTTTCCCAGCCTAGAAACCGGGTTTGTATTATACCAAGCGTGAAAAAAGAATGTTACGAATAGTAAGAGCGATAAAAAGACTTTATAGGAGATGTCTCTTGGACAAAAAATATGATTTATGACCTAAAAAACTATATTAAAGCCATTCCCATGCGACTCCGTACGGACGCCCTTATGCAACGTCCCTACCTCCTGACTCCTAAAAA
>NZ_LGSU01000811.1 GCF_002260545.1 Hydrocoleum sp. CS-953
ATTTTGTGTAGGTGCTTAATATAAACCTTAATTATTTGTTTTTTGTTTTACTCAAGCTATTTTAGTTTCTTGGTGACAAACTTGAGGGTTAATTTTTAGTCAAAGAGAAATGATCGGTAAAATCTTTAAATCAATCAAGCTTATTAGTAACATTACTTGAGCAAATTGAAATAACGTTCATAAAAATCCCTTTACCAATAGGTATGAGAATTTTCCTAAAGAAGTCTTTTAAACAGAATTTTTGAGTTAGAGTAACAGATGTTACAAAAATACAACAGTAATTTATGTTAGCTTAGTAAAAGCTAATTATAAAAAAAAGATATATAGGAAGTTATTTTAAGTGGGAGATGCTTGTATCTTAATCGTAGAAGGGAATCCGCATCTGCGCTCCCTACTTGGTTGGCATTTACAGCAAGCAAAGCATTTGGTAAACCAGTCAGCAAATGTCGATCATGCCAAAAAATTAATATACACTCATTGCCCAAATCTGGTAATTATGGAAACTGACCTACCAGATGGAAATACTCTAGAATTTTGCCAGTGGCTTCAGCAACAGCAACAGTGCTTAATTTTGATGCTATCCTCCCGCACAACTGAAGCGGATATTGTCGCAGGGTTAAAGTCAGGAGCAGATGACTATCTCTGTAAACCTTTTGGTATGCAAGAGTTTATGGCAAGGGTAGAAGCTCTACTACGTCGTCGCAGAACTATTAGTTGTACTCCACCCATCAGTTTAGATTATGGTGATTTAATTATTGATTTGGTACACCGTAGAGTTATCTTAAAGGGTAGTCTGATTGATTTAACTCCACAAGAATTTAGTCTTCTTTATGTCCTAGCTCAAGCAGAAGGAATACCCCTTACTCGTTCAGAATTACTACACAGAGGATGGCCAGATTCTATAGATAATCCTCGTACCATAGATACTCATGTACTATCTCTGCGGAAAAAAATTGAAATTGACCCCCGTCAACCTAGTGTAATTCAGACAGTTAGAAATGTCGGTTATAGATTTAATAGAGAAATCTTAACTATGGGTAAATGGCAGAAAAATTATCAAAAAAGTTACAAACAACCTCAAGAAGTTGCACCAGCTTGAAGAAGTTATACCGTTTCACGGAATTCAAAAGTCAAAAGTAAGATTTGATTGGCTCGAAATTTTCACCCTATAGTAATTTGAATAAATAGTTTCATATCTAAAGTTTGAAACTATTTGTGACATTTTTAAAGTGAATTGGTATTACAACTCAGAACTCAGAAGTCAGAAGTCAGAAGTTAAATTTATAGTTGGGGTTCTCACCACAAAATAAAATTAGATAGATATTTTGTATCTTTTGTCAGCATTAATACCCACCTAAAATATCCTAAAATATTGGGTGTCCTGATAATATTTCTAGTTGGAGACTTCTACAAACATTTTTATTAAACTAAATCCATTTTATTAAACTAAATCCATTCTTCAGTTTCTTGAGCTTGTGCTTTGATAATATGATGCCTTAACTTAACCCAATCAACTTTATTACTGGCAGAATCTTCAATTAATTCTCCTTGTTCTAGATGTAGCAATTGTGTACAAAACTTTTGAGCTAAATCTATTTGATGATTGACCATAATTACCGTTACTTCACTTTCTGCTAAAGTTGCTAATACCTGTATAACTCTACTAGCAGTACCAATATCTAAAGCTGAAGTAGGTTCGTCCAATAAAAGAATTTTAGGTTGAATTACAGCAGCACGAGCGATCGCCACTAACTGTTTTTGCCCCATGGAAAGTTGTAATTCTGACCTAGATAACCAAGATTCAGGAATATTTAACTGCTGTATCCAATATTCGCACCTTTGCTGAATTTCTGGTTGCCTTAGTCCTCTAAGTTTTAAAGGATAAGCGATCGCTTCTGCTACAGACATTCCCAAAAGTTTTGACTCCTGTAATACCATTGTTACCTCTTTTCGGAGTTGCATGACAGGAATTTTTCTGTAATCTTGGTTATCTAAATAGATATAACCAGAAGTAGGAGAATTTAATCTATTTAATAGTCGTAACAGAGATGTCTTACCAGCTCCAGAGACACCTACTACAGCAACCCTAGCACCTTTTTCTACAGCAAAAGAAATATCTTTCAGTAAATAGTGGGAGCTAACTGGGGTAGTTAAACTTACTTTGTCTAAATATAGTTGAGACTGCTGTTGTTCCATTTTTTATTTAGGGCTTGCTGAATAAATCNATTTAATCTATTTAATAGTCGTAACAGAGATGTCTTACCAGCTCCAGAGACACCTACTACAGCAACCCTAGCACCTTTTTCTACAGCAAAAGAAATATCTTTCAGTAAATAGTGGGAGCTAACTGGGGTAGTTAAACTTACTTTGTCTAAATATAGTTGAGACTGCTGTTGTTCCATTTTTTATTTAGGGCTTGCTGAATAAATCTCACAGTATTGACAGATAAAGGTAAAAGCATTTTAGGTCTGGAAAAAGTGCAAGGTTTTCAGTCTAAAAAGCTTAAAAAGTTAGGATTTTAGGGTGACGCGAGGCAGACAAATCAAGGAATAATTCTTCCGACAACCTCCTCTAAATTCCCTCTTCCTCCTGTACGGGCGTTAACGATAGTTATGCGAAGCTAACGGCCGTTTCGCGGAGGGACATGTTTGCGGAGCATTCCGTCAGGAAAACGCCCCTACGACTCCTACTCCTACCACTTATACTTTTTCAGCAAACCCTACTTAGGAAATGGCAACTGCATTAGAAANTTAACGATAGTTATGCGAAGCTAACGGCCGTTTCGCGGAGGGACATGTTTGCGGAGCATTCCGTCAGGAAAACGCCCCTACGACTCCTACTCCTACCACTTATACTTTTTCAGCAAACCCTACTTAGGAAATGGCAACTGCATTAGAAATAGTCCAAGCATCTACTAATAGTAAAAGTATGGTACAACCGAATAAAATCAAATACATCCAAGGTTGTGATAGAGGGCGTACATCAGTTGTATCTATACCTGTCTTTGCCTCTACTATCCGAACCAGTTTAGCAAAACCAACTACTCGCATAGGCAACAAATAACCTTCTCGAGAATTATTCAGGAAATAGTATACTAGACCACCTTGACCTGTAGTGCGAGGTTTGAGCGCTCTTATTTCTGACCAAGGTAAGTACCAACCTTTGCGAAAGAGGTCTGGTACCCAAACTGGATAGGATACTTGAATTCCCTTTTCATTAGTTATGACTCGTTCTGTTAAAGCTGCGTATAATGCTATTGCTCCTAATGTTAGTCCTATTGCTAAAATAAGAGGAGGTACTGGTGCATTGGTGGCTTCAGATAAAAAAGGCAAAGGTAAAGTTAATGCAATATACAAACTTAAAAGGGTTAATTTAATCAAAGGAGAAATTCTAAATATAAATGTTTCTGAATTTTTATTTTCAGTCATACTAAGTCCAGATTGTAAACATAATAAAATTATACCTATTTGATAAATTTTAGCTACAAATATTAGGCTTTTGCTCATGAGTCAAGATAACTGAGTCAGAATTTAAAAAGAATAAAATCCAAGAATTTTTAGTGAAATAAAAATTAAAATCAAGTCATTTTTAATTAGGCTTTGCTGAAAAAGTCTTATGGGTAAGGGTAGGAGTCAGGAGTCAGGAGTCAGGAGAAATGGAGAATGAGCGAGGAAGCACGAGGAAGAATCAGCCCTTGATTTTTTTGCCTTATGCAGCCTAAAATCCTAACTTTTTCAACTTTTTAGACNCGTACAGGAGAAGTGGGAATTATAGAGGAGGCAGGAGGAAGAATAGTAAGAGTGATTTTTTGGCCTCGCGTCTACCCAAAATGCTAACCTTTTCGGCTTTATCAATCAAAAAGCTGGTACTTTTTCCAGAGATAAAATTGCTCAAACCTTTATCCGTCATTGCTTTGATATTTAATCAGCAAGCCCTAATTAACCTGAGAAATTTTTTATAGGTTTAGGAATAGGGATTTTATATCATGTCTGGATAATTAGTGATAAAAAAAATTTCTCCTTCTTCTCCTCTTCTCCCTCTTCCTTTTCCTTCTTCCTTCTTCTTTCTTCTTTCTTTTTTCTTGTTTCTTCCTTCCTGACTCCTGTACGGGCGTTAACGATAGTTATGCGAAGCTAACGGCCGTTTCGCGGAGCGACATGAAACGCCCCTACGACTCCTGACTCCTNGACTCCTGTACGGGCGTTAACGATAGTTATGCGAAGCTAACGGCCGTTTCGCGGAGCGACATGAAACGCCCCTACGACTCCTGACTCCTCCCTCATTATTTATAACTGTTCAACCGGACATGATATTATAGCAATTTTCATGTTTTTTAGAGTACAGATATTTGGGTTTAAAGGAAAAAGTTTTATAGTCTACCTTTGTGACAACCGCTATAAGGGATTTCTGATTGAAACTCAGATATAATGATGCCTTTTGCAAGTACAATTAAAATTATTTTAGCTATTATAGCAATTTTCATGTTTTTTAGAGTACAGATATTTGAGTTTAAAGAAAGAAGGAAGAAGGAAGAAGTAATGCAAGTAATGAAGTGAAAACCGCTATAAATATGCTAAATAAAGCTGTATATTTAATCAATCTAGATTAAGAAATTAGAATGTCAAAATCAGAGATTGAATGTATCAGCAAATATAAAAAGGAGATAGGGAACACTTAACTGGGAACAGGTATGGAAGTCCGAAGAAATCAAGACAAATATTTGTCGCTATTAAATCTAGGAATATATGTACTGAATACTTCTCTATCTACCTTCTTTCAATCCCT